>JAZULF010000036.1:0-2382 GCA_045643645.1 Oscillospiraceae bacterium | reverse complement strand
GGGCAAGTTTTCTCAAGCACCAATCGGCAGTATTGGCAAGCGGACATCAACTGACAGTGTGATTGTATGTAGGTTAGTTTGTTGTCAATCGTCATTGCGTGCCTCCTTAGCATCTTGTTTGAGTTCCCAGCGATGTTTTTTGTACCAATGGTATCTGCGATATCTGCGTTCGCCTAAATCATAATCAAAACTGTCGTGAAGGTCGCAAATTTTGCATTGGTCATTCAGAAGCCAGTTGCCTTGAAAGTTCTGCGCTAAATACTCGCACCTAACAACATTGTCGAGCCAATCTTCTTCCGCTTTAACAAGCTTCCAAAATCTGCACAAGCCGTGATGGTCATAACAATACAAGCCATTAGGAATATACTTCTTCATGTGCTTTGTGCGCTTGTTCATTCGCGCACCTCCCTCACCCACGCGGTCATAGCCTTTGCGAAGCGGTAGCCTTCGATAAAATCTCGGATAAGTTTCATCGTATTGCCACCCCCAACAGAACAGTAATAAGGAAGATGCAGACATAGGTGATGTAGAGTGCGGTGATTTTGTTGTTGTTCATTTGTTCACCTCATACAAACCTTTCCCAGCTATTAGCTTTCTTCGGGTCATCTGTCCACAGCTCGCAAGCCTCATCATAAGGCGGCTCACAGTGCACGGGAGCAAAGCCGTTGTGGTAGAAACCGTATTCTTCGCAACACCAATTTGTGTCGGATACCTTTTCACAGTTGACGCAATTGCCACACTTTTTAACTTCGTTCATTCTGTGTCCTCCCCAAAATGAATGATGTTGTAAATTGCCGTAGCAGTTGCCTCAAGCGCCTTTGCGTTGTCTGCGTAAAACTCAAGCGCATCGTTAACCATCAAGCTAATTAAGTCGAGTTTTGTTTTATCGTTCATTCGGTGTCCTCCCAATCAATAGCTTGACCGCAAGCAAAACAATATTTGTTCATTGGGTCATCTACATCATATTCGTCTCCCACTGTGCATCCACAAACGGGACAGTCAAAAGCAACGGAAATATCATCGCAATAACTTCCTGCATCTCGCGCTATCGGCTTCTTCGGTATCTGCTTTTCGAGGGCTTCGATTGCGAGTTTTGCCACCTCGTTGTTGGTCTGCCAAGTCGCATGGTCGGTGTATGCGCCCCTTGAACGCACCCAACACCTGACAATGCTAATCGCTTCTTCGTTCGTCATCTGTAATCCCTCCAAGTCAGCCACGCCATCAAGCCGAGCCATACGAGTAGAACGAATAGTGCGAGTTCAATGCTCATCGGTTGCCCTCCTGTTCCACGCTTCGGCAGCTTCTTCAAGTGTTTTGAAATACCGGAATATTTCGGCATTGCATTCCAAGCAAGCTATTGTATAAAAATCTGCTGAAGCCCCTGCCGCTTGAAGATTCGTTGTCTTGATAAGTGCCTCTCCGCAGCAGAACGGGCAAGGTTTTAGTATAATGCTCATTTGTCAGCCTCCTTTGCCCACGGCAAATCGTTTAGTTCGTAAACTTCCATTCCATACCTCCGCAAGTTTTGTGTTTTCCGTTGCACGCATAGGAAATACTTCTTCTTGATAATCCGGTTTTTCTGCTCGCATCACATACTGTCTCGTAAACTTCGTTTGTGGTTAAACATAAAACCTTCTTGTATTTCGGTGGATTAAAATTAAATTCTTTGACCACTCCGTTTTCAATGTCCTCTAAAAACCTAAAGTGATACCCGTTTGCTGTTGATGCTTTTCCGTTCGCACATCTGCCAACGCTCGACCTGCAAATTTCAAGTTTTTCGGCTGCGTCTTTAACACTTTTGAAAACTTCGCCGGTTTCAACACAAACAACTTTTTTAGATTTTATTTCTGACATTTTTTCTCTAACTTCACGAGAAACGGGATGCCCGATGTTAATTTCTCTTAGTTTCTGCCTTGTTTCTTCTGAAACGGTTGGAGAATTGCCACCGCTTTCAAGGTTGTACCCGTATCTAATGTCTGTTGAATTGTATTTGTTGATTAGTTCAATCTCTAATTTGCAAGCATCTTCTCTCGTCAAATTTGAATAGAGAATTTCGTGCTGAAACGCATCCCAACCATACTTGATAATTGCGTTGTGAAATCGGGTGCTACCTTTATATCCGTTGCCATTTGCTCTCCATCTGTGCTTTATGTCTTTTGCAATGCCTATGTAAACTTTGCCGCTTGGAGATGTATGTTTATAAACACTCCAAAGATTTTCGTCAGTATTCATATCTGTTTTTACCTTCTCGATTAGGCACATCAATCAGCTCCGGATGCTTTGCCTCCATCTGCATCGCACCGAGAACATTGAAAGCGGCGGCAGCAAGGTGGTCCTCGTCATCCCATCCGTCAAGGTATTTGAAAATGTGCCGCAGTGCCG
>JAZULF010000035.1:0-4879 GCA_045643645.1 Oscillospiraceae bacterium | reverse complement strand
CAACAAGATGCTCGACCTCACCCGCCACATCGACTCCGTCCGCAAGGCATAAGTTAACTAAAATCTTATAAAGGAGCAGCTTATTAAAGCTGCTCCTTTTTTGTTATTTGGTCCTATTGACTTGCGATGCATTGCGGCATATACTTTTTTCAAAGCAGACGAAGGGAGCATACCATGAAGCTTAACACTTTCAAGGATAAAATAAACGAAAACAAAAAACCGCTCGGCATATTTGCTGACACCTGCAGCAGCTATGTTGTAGAGTGCATCGGCAAGACGGGCTTTGACTATGTCATCATCGACAACGAGCATTCCCCCGTTGAGGCTGAAACAAGTGCAGAGCTTATAAGAGCCGCTGAATTATCGGGTCTTACTCCCTTTGCAAGAGTCAGAGAAATATCGCGCCCTGCCATTCTGAAGCTTCTTGATGTCGGCGCGCAGGGTCTTATTGTGCCGAATGTAAAGACAGTTGACGAGGTCAAGGAGATTGTATCCTACTGCAAATACAGTCCTCTCGGCAGCCGCGGCTTCTGCCCCAGCAGAAAGGATGGATGGGGATATGACGGCAAACTCGGCGTGCGCGAAACCATGGACTTTTTCAATGACAGTGTGCTGCTTATTCCCCAGTGCGAAACCGCAGAGGCGCTCGAAGCAATTGAAGCTATTGCCGCTGTTGACGGTGTTGACGGAATTTTTGTCGGTCCGTTCGACCTTTCCATATCAATGGGTATACCCGGTGAATTTGAAAATCCGGTATTCAAGGCAGCGATTGAGCGCATAGTTAAGGCTGTTCACGATGCGGGAAAATTCTGCATTATCTTTGCAGGCACTCCCGAAAAGGCGCTTGAGGGCTACAGCAACGGCTTTGACTCCGTTACCTATGGTCTTGATGCGGGGCTTATCATATCCTGCTTCAAGGAAAAGGTCGATTTCATCAAAAGCAATATATAAAGAAAAACTCCGCAGTAATACTGCGGAGTTTTTTTAATCCCATTCTTCAATATCCTCGGGTTCGATTTCGAATGCGGCGCTCAGATAGAGTCTTAACGGCTCAAATCTGCGCACCTGCTCAGCCGCTGCCTCGGCAAAGGTGTTGAAATCGCGCATTTCCTCGGTAGTGAAATCATACTGCGTGAGGTAGTACTTGTACTTCATCCACTCAGCCGCAGGGTGCGATGCATCAAAGCCGCGAGGCACGCGCTTGAGCTTCTCGCCATAGATTGAAATGCCGTTTTCTATGATTATGCTCTCAAGCTCCTCATAGTTGTACATAATATGCTCACGCAGGCGGTTCAAATCCTGCGGTCGCCACGGATAAGCTCCCGTACCCAATGAGCAGCGCTCGTGCGAAACATAAAGATAGTAGCTCAGCGGCAGAAAGTCCTTTTTGCGCGGTGAGAAATATGCTCTGAACGCAGGGTTGTAAGGCTCCTTGCCTGCGCTGTAGCGCATATCGCGCGGAATGCGGTACATAAAATTCTTCGCATTCTCAAAAATGAGGCTGTCCCCTATCGCGTGCGATTCCTGACCTATGACAAGCTTCATTATGTCCAGCAGCGCAAGGAAATCGTCCTTTGCATCCTCATAATCCTTGTGATTATCGTGGAACCATGTTCTGTTGTTGTTCTTACTCAGCTCTTCCGTATAGGAAATCATTTTTTCAAAATTCATATCTGCACCTAAAGAATAATCCGAACCGTTCCTTGCGGATTTGGTTCGGATTTTATATGGTGGAGCATAGGGGGGTCGAACCCCTGGCCTACAGATTGCGAGCCTGGAGCTCTACCAAGCGAGCTAATACGTCGTATGTTTTTCAAAGCATTAGTTTTATACCACACTTTTAAATATTGTAAAGAAAATATTTGTTGATTATATGCAGTATTTGAGTTATAATATTTTAGCGGCTTTTGACAAGGCTGCACTAGTTGGGGAGCCAGCGGTGCCCTGTAACCTGCAATCCGCTACAGCAGGAATGAATTCCCAATTTAGGATTTGTCATGTGTCGTCTGACTCCGGTAAGCAGCGATGACGAGCCGGTCTCGCGCAACGGAAACCCGTGAACCATGTCAGGCGGGGAACCGAGCAGCATTAAGCGGTGTCTTTCGTGTGCCGCGAGGGTGCCGGTTCTGAGCCGGCTGCCGGCGTAACGGGCATATGGCATTATTCGAGGTTGGGTGTGCAGTCTTGTCAAGAGCCGTTTTCTATTTGTATGAAAGGTTTGAGACGCCATGTATCAGGCTTTGTATCGGAAGTGGAGACCTAAGACCTTTGACGAGGTTGTCGGTCAGCAGCACATTACCGAAACACTCAAAAACCAAATAATTACGGGCAGACTCTCGCACGCGTATCTTTTCATCGGTACGCGCGGAACGGGTAAAACCACCTGCGCAAAGATTCTTGCGAAGGCGCTTAACTGCCAGCATCCCGAAAACGGCAATCCCTGCGGAAAATGCCCTGCCTGCTTAGGCATTGAGGACGGCAGCATTCTTGATGTTGTTGAGATTGACGCAGCATCAAACAACGGTGTTGACAATGTCCGTCAGCTGCGCGAGGAGGCGGTATTTGCTCCCGTTTCCGTCAAGAAGCGCGTTTATATCATCGACGAGGTGCATATGCTCTCCGTCGCGGCGTTCAATGCTCTGCTGAAGATTCTTGAGGAGCCGCCCGAGCATCTTGCATTTATTCTCGCAACAACCGAGCTTAACAAGGTTCCCGCAACCATACTCTCCCGCTGTCAGCGACACAGCTTCAAGCGTCTTGACTCGGGCATAATCACCGAGCACCTTGAGTATATCGCCGCAAAAGAAGGACTTCAGCTTGACCACTCAGCCGCTGAGCTGATTGCAGGTCTTGCCGAGGGCGGTATGCGCGATGCCCTTTCCCTGCTCGACCAGTGCTCCGGCGCTGAGAGTATTGATGTTGATGCGGTTTATTCCGCAATGGGTCTTACCGGCAACCGACGCACCGCAAAGCTGCTTGACCACACATTAAAGCGCAACACCGAGGCAGCGCTCGAGCTTTTTGACGAGCTTTGGAATGACGGCAAGGACCCTACTACCCTGCTTGGTGAGCTTAACACCCTGCTGCGCGATTGCCTTATGCTCAGCGTTGCGCCGCGCGCAAGCTCAAATCTGCTTTCGGGCAGATTCGGCAAGGAAATTCTCGCTGTTTTCTGCAAAAAGCTCACTAAGGCGGAGCTTCTGTGCCGCATTAATACGATTTCCGACTACCTTATTAAAATCAAGGACGCAAAAAGCCCCAAGCTCTGCGTTGAGCTGTGCCTTATCGCTCTGTGCGACCCTAGTCTTACCGAAGGTCTTGACGAGCTGCGCGCAAGAGTATCGCGCCTTGAGTACGAGCTGAGCAACGCTCCCAAGGTAAGATACGCAGAGCCCGTCAGCGATGACGAGGAAGAGGACTATGCTCCCGTTGAGGAAATCCCCTATGACGAGGAGCCGCCCGCAAGAGAGGCTTATACCACTTGCGAAGAAGACGATATTGATGCTTCGCAGTTTGCAGAGTATCAGCCTGAGGACGATTTTCTCGACAAGACCGTTGAGGCTAATCCCGTTGACCTGAATCCCGATGCACCTGCCGAGGCTGCAAGCGCACCCGTTAATCCCGAGGCGCTATGGTCGGAGATTATAGACAAGGCTGAAGCTCAGCTTCCCGTTGGTCTTATCCCCATTCTCACTGACTCAACGATGACCCGCTGCGAGATTGATTACGATACGCTGAGGCTTTTTGTTCAGCCCGGATTTTTCTACAACGCAATCAACAACCAGGACATTCTTATTCGCATTCGTGCGGCTGCAAGCGAGGTTACGGGCAGAAGCCTTAAAATCCAGCTCAGCGAGCTTAATGAGGCTAATCAGGCACCGACCCGCAGTCTTGATGAGCTCAAGAAATTCAAAGAAACCAGATTTATCTGATTTAATATTGTAAATACTTTTACTACACATAGGAGGAACTAATTATGGCAAAAGGCGGATTCCGCGGCGGCATGGGTGGCGGCGGCAATATGATGAAGCAGGCTCAGAAGATGCAGGAAGACTTCATGAAGATGCAGCAGGAGCTTGAAAACACCGAGTTTGAGGCAACCGCAGGCGGCGGTGCTGTCAAGGCAGTTATGCTCGGCACCCGCGCTCTCAAGAGCATTGAAATCGCACCCGATGCACTTGATCCCGATGATCTCGAGATGCTCCAGGATATGATCGTTGCAGCAGTCAACGAGGCAATCAGCAAGAGCGAGGACGCAACCAACAAGGCAATGAGCAAGCTCACCCCCATGGGTTTCCCGTTCTGATTGAATTAAGTAATAAAAAAGACAGGTCAATGACCTGTCTTTTTTGTTTACTTCATAAATCCGCCGTCGGCGGTGATGACCTGACCTGTAATAAATGATGCGGCATCGGATGCAAGGAAGTACACAAGCTCCGCGATATCCTCAGGCTTGCCGAGTCTGCCGACGGGCGTTTCCTCTGCGAGCATATTGAGCGTTTCTTTGCCGAGTACCTGCACCATATCGGTGTTGATAACACCGGGCGCTACGCAGTTTACGCGTATATTTGTCGGTGCAAGCTCCTGCGCAAGTGAACGGGTAAGTCCGATTATTGCATGCTTTGTTGAGGAATAGGCAACCTCGCATGAGCCGCCGTGCTGACCCCATATTGATGAGGTATTGATGATGCAGCCTGCGTGCTCGTGCAGCATATTGGGCAGCACTGCCTGCGTTGCGTTGAACATACCGTTGAGGTTGACATCAAACATATGACGCCAGTATTCCTCGGTCATATCCTGGAAAAGGCACTGCTTTGCAATGCCTGCGTTGTTGACGAGGAGCGTTACATGACCGAGCTTTTCCTCAACTGCCTTGACC
>JAZULF010000034.1:0-10373 GCA_045643645.1 Oscillospiraceae bacterium | reverse complement strand
GGTGGTTCGAATCCACCATCCCCCACCAAAGTTCCTGAACCATTCCGGTTCAGGAATTTTTTTATGCTTTTCCGAAAAAGCATTTTTATTGTTCTTTTTTCCGTTTTGTGATAGACTTTATTAAACACATTTTTCCGAATTTACGGAGGCAACGCTTATGTCAAAGAGAAGAGAGCAGTTTAATGCCGCAAGAGCAGATATGAATTCGCTGCACGAGCGCCTAGCTTTTCTTACCGAGGAGGAGCTTATGCAGCTTGTCGGCGGCGGTGAAGCTCCCGTTGAGAGCAAGCCGATGTCCGCCGTTGACGAATGGTGGGCGGCAAGAACTCAGAACAAGTACAGATTTGACTGAATCAGAAGGGAACAGCTTATGAATAAAATCAGAAAGTACTTCGGTGAAATTGAAATGACCTGGACAAAGGTTATTATTTTTGCCGTTATCACCGCGGTAATCACCGCAGGTCTGAATGAAATTCACGCACTCAACGACACTTCATTTCAGGATATTGCCATCAGCTATGAATGCTGGATTCTGTTTGCGGTTTTTATAATAGTCAACTGCAAAACCTGGTGGGACGCATCGCTCAAATGCTTTGTCTTCTTTCTTATCAGCCAGCCGCTCATCTATCTCATTGAGGTGCCTTTCGAGACTATCGGTTGGGGCGTCTTCCAGTATTACAGGTTCTGGTTTATGATGACTGTGCTTACTCTGCCGGGCGCTGCAATTGCATTCCAGCTAAAGCGCAAAAACTGGCTCAGCGTTGCGGTTCTGTCCGTTGCTACCGCTTTTCTTGCCGTTATGTGCGTCGACTACTTCGATACTGCACTCCGCAATTTCCCGCACCATCTGCTCAGCAGCATATTCTGTCTTGCTCTTGCGGTTTTCTTTGTTTTTGTTCTGCTTGATGACAAGAAGCACCGTATTGCCGCGCTTGCAATTATTATGGTAGCGCTTGCCGCTGCAACAGGCATCATAGTCAGGAACAACAGCGGCGAACACTCTACACTCTTGACTCTCGATGACGGTGAGTGGACCTGCACTGTTGAGGATGATACCGTTGCTTCTGTTGAAATTAACAACGGCAACCAAGCAACAATAACATCCAAGAAAAACGGCGATACCATACTTACCTTCAAAAGCATTGATGGAGATGAAGTTCAGATAGTTGAATTCGAATTTCTTGTCGACGGCAGCAACCTGTCGCTTCATCATATTGACTGAGGTGAACCTATGTCCTATAATCTAAACCGTTTCATAACCGCGCAGGAGAATTCATACGATGCCGCACTGAGTGAAATAAAAGGCGGCCGCAAAAGAACACATTGGATGTGGTACATTTTCCCGCAGATTGAAGGTCTCGGCCACAGTGCTACCGCACAGTTTTATGCAATCAGTGACCTGCAGGAGGCAAAGGAATACTACTCCCACCCCGTACTCGGTCCTCGCCTTGTTGAAATCTCCGAGGCTTTGCTCTCCCTTGAAGGCGACAATGCGACAACAGTAATGGGTTATCCCGATGACCTTAAGCTGAAATCATCAATGACACTGTTTGCCATTGCAAGCGGAAACCCCGTTTTTACGCAGGTTCTCGAAAAGTATTTCGATGGCCGTCAGGACCGCTATACAGTCAAAATTCTCGGTTTATAAGCATTTTTCAGGCGCAGCTTTCAATAAGCTGCGCTTTTGCTTTGTTTTGCTGAATAAATATTCAGATTTCCTGATTTTATTTATTGACTTAGCTAACGCAAAATGATATATTTTTCGATGTATTTTTTATCGTTAGGAGATAAAGAAAAATGGATAAGGTATTTAAGCTCAAGGAAAACGGCACTAATGTCCGTACCGAAATCATTGCAGGTCTTACAACCTTCATGACCATGGCGTACATTATTGCACTTAACCCCAATCTTCTTACTAACTTTGCAAGCGGCACTCCCCTCTGGAACGCCGTATTTATGGCAACCTGCATTGCATCCGCAATCGGTATGCTCGTTATGGCCTTTGCCGCAAACAAGCCCTTCGCAATGGCTCCCGGTATGGGTCTTAACTCCTTCTTCGCAGTTGTCGTTGCAAATATCGCAGCACTCGCAGGCATCAGCTACGAGGAAGCCTTCCCCGCTGCAATCTGCATCATTCTCGTTGAAGGTATCTTCTTCGTAATCCTGACCATCTTCTCCATCCGTGAGAAAATCGTCGAGGCAATCCCCTACGGCATCCGCATCGGTATCACTCCCGCAATCGGCCTCATGCTGCTCAACATCGGCTTCGGCTCCAACGCAGGCATCTACAGCGAAAACGGCGGTCCGTTCTATGTTCTGTCCACCTTCTTCGGCAGCCTCACTCCCTCTGTCGCAAAGGCAGCCGTCGGTAGCGCATATCCCCAGCTGGTACTGTATGTTGTAACCATGCTCATCGGCGTATTCGCCATCTTCGTACTCGACCACAAGAAGGTCAAGGCTTCCGTCATTCTCGGTATGTTCATCTCCTGCATCGTTTACTGGGCAGGCAGCTTCATCTTCCTCGATGTAAATCCCTTCGCAGCACTCAAGGGCGCATCCTTCGTACCTCCCGTCAAGGATATGATGAGCATCACCTTCTTCAAGTTTGACTTCAAGACCTTCATCGATATCGGCTGGTTCACCGCAATCACTCTTGTCATCACCTTCTGCATGATTGATATGTTCGATACCATCGGCACTCTCGTCGGCACCGCAACCCGCGCTGATATGCTCGACGAAAGCGGCAAGATGCCCAAGATGAAGGAAGCTCTGCTTGCAGACGCAATCGGCACTGTTGCAGGCGCATGCACCGGTACCTCCACCGTTACCACCTTCATCGAATCCGGCGCAGGTGTTGAGGCTGGCGGCCGCACCGGTCTTACCGCTCTTACCACTGCAATTATGTTCCTCGCATGTATGTTCATCGCTCCCATTGCTGCTCTCATCCCCGCTCCCGCAACCAGCGCCGCACTCATCTATGTCGGCATCCTCATGCTCAGCGGTCTTAAGAAGGTCAACTGGGACGATATGCTCCATGTAGTGCCCGTTACCCTCATGCTCATATTCATGCCCATCACCGGTTCTATCGGTCACGGCATCGGCATCGCACTTATTTCCTACACCATTCTCGCTGCATGCACCGGCAAGGCAAAGAAGGTATCCGCACTCACCTACATTCTCTCCGCGCTCTTCCTTATCAAGTTCTTCGCTGTTGTATAACAATTTACTTATCACAATCCACCGTCATTGACGGTGGATTTTTTATTATGAGGGAACAAGCGTTTCCACGGTATGTATCTCGCTTCCGATAAGCGCAGCGCGCTCGTGACGCGTCAGTTCATTGAACAATGCATCAAAGCAGTCGCAGCATACATACTCGTTTCCGCCGCCCTCCGACCAGGAGAAAATCTCCTCCCAGGCAGTGAAAACCGCACCGCATTCGCAGCAGCGCAGTTTTCGTTTTACTGTATTATTCATCGGCAACACTCCGTATGAGATAAATTATGCAATTGCATTATCTGATTAAGATAATAGCCGCATTTGCATAATTTGTCAATAGCATTTTCCGTCTATTCATACCCCATAAAACGCCCTTTTTGGTCAATTTGTTATTGTTGTTGGATTTATGTGCGTTTTTTAAGGTATAATTTATAACATCTCACAATTGTATCTTTATTCAACAAGGAATAAAATTTGGCTGATAGGGTTAAGTACCCCAAGTAATAAGTATCAATTTTTTCAATAGGAGAGAAAAGAAATGATTACTAACGAGTATCTTCAGCGCGTTCTTGCTGACGTACAGAAAAACCATCCCGGCGAGCCCGAGTTCCTGCAGGCAGTAGAAGAAATCTTCGAGAGCCTTCAGCTCGTAGTTCCCAAGCATCCCGAATGGGAAGCAGCTGGCCTGATTGAGCGTTTCGTAGAGCCTGAGCGCATCATCATGTTCCGCGTTCCCTGGGTTGACGACAACGGCAAGGTCCAGGTTAACCGTGGCTACCGTGTACAGTTCAACTCCTGCATCGGACCTTACAAGGGCGGTCTCCGTTTCCATCCCTCTGTAAACCTTTCCGTTATCAAGTTCCTCGGCTTCGAGCAGATTCTTAAGAACTCCCTGACCTCTCTCCCCATGGGCGGCGGCAAGGGCGGCTCCGACTTCGACCCCAAGGGCAAGTCCGACGCTGAGGTTATGCGTTTCTGCCAGAGCTTCATCACTGAGCTCTACCGTCACATTGGCCAGTTCACCGATACTCCCGCAGGCGACATCGGCGTTGGCGGCCGTGAAATCGGCTACATGTACGGCCAGTACAAGAAGATCGTTGACCGTTTCGAAGGCGGCGTTCTGACCGGCAAGGGCGTACCTTACGGCGGTTCTCTCGCTCGTACCGAGGCTACCGGCTACGGTATCTGCTACTTCTCCGACGAAGTTCTTAAGTACAACGGCAAGTCCTTCGAGGGCCAGGATGTTGTTATTTCCGGTTCCGGTAACGTTGCTCAGTACGCAGCACAGAAGTGCTACCAGCTCGGCGGCAAGGTCGTTGCAATGAGCGACTCCAAGGGCTACATCTACGATCCCAACGGCATCAAGCTCGACGTACTGTTCGACATCAAGCAGAACAGAAGAGCTCGCATCTCCGTATACGCTGACGAAGTCGAAGGCGCACAGTATGTTGAAGGCTGCAAGAACATTTGGAACGTAAAGTGCGACATCGCTATGCCTTGCGCATCTCAGAACGAGATGGACCTCGAGGGTGCAAAGGCTGTTAACGCAAACGGCGCATTCGCAGTATTTGAAGGCGCAAACATGCCTCTTACTCCCGAAGCAATCAACGCTGGTCGCGAAGCTGGCCTGCTCTACACTCCCGGCAAGGCATCCAACGCAGGCGGCGTTGCTACCTCCGGTCTCGAGGTGAGCCAGAACTCCATCCGCATGAACTGGAGCTTCGAAGAAGTTGACGAGAAGCTGCACGGCATCATGAAGAACATCTTCCAGGCTTGCCTGAAGGCTTCCATCGAGTGCGGCTGCCCCGGCGATATGATGGTCGGCGCAAACGTTGCAGGCTTCCTCAAGGTTGCTGACGCAATGATGGCACAGGGTATTGTCTGATTTATTAATCAACAATCAACTGACAAAAACAAAAAAAAGAGAGAGCTTCGGCTCTCTCTTTTCTTTATATGCTCACGCCGTTTACGGTCAGCGAGCCGCTTATATTAACGGAGCCTTCGATATTGACGGCTCCGTTGTTTTTTATCGTTATCCTGGCATTCGCGGTTTCGATGTAAAGCTCACCCTCCGAAAGTCCGTCGGGTATACTATCGCCGATTACGCCAAGCTGCACCGTACTGCCGTCAGAGCAGCTCATAACAAGCTGTGCCTCTCCGCTTTTTGGCATACGCAATATATTTGCAGGACGCAGCACATCGGAGGTTTCACCCGATGATATTCTCACAGCCGCATCGGTGCATTCTGTGTCTGCTCGTTTTTTAGCTTCGGATAACCACATAGCTACACCTCCATTGTTATAAGTGTACCGGCGCTTACTGCATCTGCCCAGCAGTGTGTTGCCGTAACCTTATAGCTGCCCGATAATCCGAGTACTCTACTGCTGAAGCTCACAGTATCACCGGGAAAACACGCAAACTGCCGCGGCACTGTGATTTCTATACAGTTTTTGCCGCTCATAGACTGTGCAATCTGATACTCGCCCGTAAATCTGTCACCCGCTTGCGAGGGGTCTGTGATAACCGTGTCAAATTTTTCGGTGAACAGATAGCGCCTGCAGCTGCCGCCGCGGTTGACAAATGCCTGATTTGTCAGCGTGTAGCTGCCGCCGCCCGCTCGGTTTGCCACTGTGATTTTTGATATGACACCGTAGCGCTCGTCCTTGTATTTTATTCTTTCCGCCTCGGCATCGGCATTTATTTGCAGTGTGCTGCCCGCCTCCTCGGTCATTAGCAGCTTTCCCGCGGGAGTAAATCGCGGCATTGCGTGCGCGGATTTCAGGCAAAAGCGCTTGAGCGCAGTCCATGCGCTGTCACCGCGCTTAATAGGAAAATATACAACCTGCTGCATTGTTGCGGGCTTTATATCCGTAATGCCAAAGGGCATAAGGCAGGTGTCAATTATCGTGCTGCGGGTCATAATATAGCTTCGCCGCTCCTCAACCTCGTTATCCATAAGCAGTGCCGCAAGAGAGCGTCCGTTAATTGCAACGGTCGCTCCTTTTTCGTCTATGCTCACTTTGTATTCGTCAACGACACCGAAAAACACCGTTTTGCCGTCATATATACCTTTGAAGCGGGTTGCGGAGGCTAATTTGGGCAGCATTGCCGCGGTATATAGCGCGTTTACCTCGAAGTAATCGCAGGGCTCTCCCATTCCGTGACACACATCCCATGTCAGAAGATTCTCCAGCTCGTACTCGCTTCCGTTTTTGTCTATAAGATATCCCCTCATATTGCCTCCTACGAAATTCTGATAAGTCTGCCCGCGTAGAGCGTTTCATTCTCCGAAATCTGCGGATTGAGCTTTTTCATTTGCGAAATTGTAGTGTTATATCTCGAGGCTATGACCAGCAGGGTGTCATTTTCCTGCGCAGAGATGTAACAGCTGCGCTCCAAATCGGGTGTGCTCGGTGTAAATCCGCTTGAGCCGGTACTGCTGTCCGCCTCCCAGAATTCGAAGCTATAGCTTACATATTCCTCGCGCGGCTCCTGCTTTAGCTTAAGCTTTGCAAAATATACCTTTGCCGCAGGCCACAGCGGATGCTCAAGCCAGCCGCTTGTGCCGTCGGAATACACCCTTGCAAGAAGTCTGAAGCTCTCATAGGCATCGGGTCCGGAGAATTCGCCCTCGCCCTTGAATATTCTGTGCTGCTGACCGAGATTCTGCACCTTGAAGCCTGCAAACGGCAGCTTATAGCTGCGCAGAGTGCGCTTGTATTCCACCTCAAAGGTCTTAGGATTATTTGGCCAGACATAATCCTTGTATTTCATTGCTGAAAGCATAACATTACCCCCTCAGTATATCTCAAAGCCGTTATCATAGCGGCGAGAGTCGCGCCCGAAGTATTCCGACAACTCGCTGAGTGCTCTGCGCTGAACAAGAAACTGCGTAACATCCTCGCACAGAATGTCCTCATCGGTCTTAGGCTCAAATACTGCTTCGTTTTCGTTCATCTCACAGCACCTCCCTGCTCATAGCCGAAATCACTACGGTTTCCTTGACGGGCTCACCCTCGCGGCGCTCGGTTTCGATTTTTTCGCATCTGCACCGCTTGAATTCAACGCTGTTGTGCGGCTTTTGCACAGTAAGCGTAAACTCGCTGCGCCACGAAAAATCAACCTCGTTTGCGGTAACATGGCGCACAAGCTCAATTTCGTAGTGCTTTTTGCAGCAAACTGTGGAGGGCTCCGAGTCGCCGAAGGCAACAACCGGTATATTCTCGTTTATAATGCGTTCTTTTGCACTCTGTACGAGTGCAAGCTTCACGCCGTTAACAATAAAAACGGCGTTGCTTACGGGATACTCAAGCAGCTTTTCTATTGCGCTCATTCAATCTCCCCCTCTAATTTGAAGTCCGAAATTTCCGAGTCGGCAAGCTCTCTTACAAGGCAGGCGCAGCCTTTCGCTATGCACTCGCAGCGGAACATTCCGCTTTTAGCGTCAAAGCAGACCTCGCCTGCCGCAAAGCTCTTAATGCTCAGTGCCTCAATGCTTTCAAGCTGCTTGATAAGCTCTGCGCGAAAAGCATTCACCTCGGGTGTGGGACTGTATATCTCAAGACTCAGCGCAAGCTCTGCCCTGCTGCCGTACATCTCCACAATCTCGCCGTCTTCCCTGCACAGACCGATGTAATTTCCGAGTCCCGATGCCGTGATTTCGACAGACTTAAGGCTTACGCAGACAAGCGGCACTTCGCGCTCGAGCTTATCGGCAGGGTATTTTTTCACCGCATTAATTTCCCTTGCGGTCAGCGCGGAGATAACTGAGTCAACAATAGCTTCAAGCATCAGCACAGCCTCCCTTCAATCTGAGTATGCACTCGTTGTGGGAAAAACTGCCGAATATACGCACCTGCTCAACTCGGGTAATCTCATACTCAAGGCCGCCGCAGCGCACACGCATTTTTTCCGCGGGGTGTGCGGCGTTTGTAATGAGTCTGTACCTTGCACCGTTTTTCACGCCTGCCGCAAGCGGTGTTTTCGTAATCTCGTCGTTAAGCCCATCAATTGCAGAGATAAAGCCCTTTGCGTTGGCTTCCCCGACGGTCATTTTTTCGCCGTAGTTTTCAATTACGCTTGAGGATATGCTCATGACTCCACCCCCGCAAACGCAAAGCCGCCGTATTCAAGATATGCCGACAGCATATTTTCGGCGCGCTTTCTAAGGCTTGCTGCAGATTCTGTCCTTGCGCCGTCCCTGAGATTGACGCTAAGTCCGCCCGCTGTAAAGGAATCGATTTTTCCGTCAGCATTGCCGTCAAGCTCAAGATACATGGAAATTGCGAGCATACCTGCCGCGCAGACGAAAAGCTCCTCAATATCAGAGCTTTTAACCCCCGCGCGCAGTCGTGCCTCAAGCTCAGCCGCAGCCGCGGCGCACACTGTGCGAAGCAGTTTGTTTTTGCCCGAGTCAAGCTCAGTGCCGAGCATATCTCTTGCCTTGCTTTCAATATCGTAATTTGTATATGCCATAGGTATTCCTCCTGAAAACGAAGCAGGGCAAAAGCCCTGCTTCTTAGATTTATCAGACCTTAAGCACCTTGGATGCTTCGGTGTAGAGCTTTGCAAAGCCGGAAATGCTGGTGATTGCGGCACGCTCGAGCTGACGGTCAATCAGACGGTCATACTCAACATTGACATCGCCTGCGGTAACCATTTCAAGAGCATAGCCCTTGTCAAGACCGACTGCGGTGCCTGCCTGCATTGCGGAGCAGCGGATGAGCTTTGCGCCCATGGGGTTGCCGGGCTCGCCGGTGCCCTGGAAGTTAAGACCTGCAATGGGATTCTTGAACTCGGAGCAGTTGAGAATCTTCATCATGACATCAGGTGCAACAAGCATGGTGTTCATGGTGTAGGGGTCAAAGCTGTTCCAGAAATTGAGCAGTTCGGAGTAGGTCAGAGTGCCTGCGGTGCCGCCGAGCTCAGTGCCGCCGACGGAAAGCTCCGCTGCGGAGTTTGCGTTGCCGTCGCCGTTTGTGATGACATCGATTGCGTCCTCAAGATGCATACGCATAATCTGATTACCAATCTGACGCAGCATTACGGAGAACAGGTCAAGGCGCTGGAAGCGGATTGCCTCGTAGGATGCAACGAGCATTCTGCCGCGCTTTTTGAGGCTTACAAGGTGGTCTGCCGCACGGATTTCGGTCTGAGGGATAAGTGCGCCCTCACCGACATAGCGCAGACTCTTATCGTCCTCAGATACTGCGGAATAGATGGAGCGGTAGTCCATGCCGTCAAAGCGGGTGACAGATGCGGTGATGGAGGGCAGAATGTTGCCCTCCTCCATGCCTGCCTTTACACTTCGGGATACATACTCGGGGAACAGAACTGCGGATTCGGATGTTGAGAAAAACTTTTCAACAACATCGCTGCCCGCACCTTTGACCTTGATGTCAAAGCGCTTGAGCTGACGCTGGAAGGCGTCCATATTCTCATAGGGAGTACCCTTGTAGTTTTCGTTGGGGTCGATGCTCTCGAGAACCTGCTCAAAGCTCTTGCCGCTCTCGGAATACATACCCTTGTCGAGTCTTATTTCGTTGAAATTGTATGCCATAGTCTGCAATCCTCCTTACATAATGAAGCCGACGGTTGCGGCGGTGGTGTCAACCTTGATTACAAGGTATTCTCTGCCGTCTGCGCCGGTCTTGACCTTGCCTTCGGTAGATGCTACGAGATTTGCGTAGCCTACTGTGGGGGCGGTGCCGGTGTAACCGACCTCGATATAGCCTGCGGTCTTAACATCTGCAAAGCCGCCGTTTACTGCGATGCAGCAGCCTGCGAACTTATCGCCTGCCGCACATGCGGCAACGGTGTTGCTTGCGCTTACCTTTACGAACATATTTTTCTCGGTGCCGTTTGCCTTTGCAAAGGAGAGGACCTGCTCTCCGACACCTTCAAAGCTTACTTTCATTTTTCTTCCTCCTGAAATCAGATGATGTATTCGTCACCGTCAAACTTGGTGACCTCTCCCCTTCCGGGGAGCTGGGTTACGGGCGGATAAAGTCTGTCCGCTCTTTCCTCAAAGGCGGTCTTCATTTCAAGAAGTGCCGCCTCATCAAGCACGGTAACGCTTTTGCTAAGCGCTGCGTGCAGGCTCTTATCGCAAACAAGGCAGAGTCTTAAAACCTCGCCTCTCAGCCCGTCAAGAT
>JAZULF010000033.1:0-3575 GCA_045643645.1 Oscillospiraceae bacterium | reverse complement strand
CTGTGGCTGCTTGAACTGCGCGATAAGCTGCTTGACGGCATAAACGAGGAAGGTCCTCGCGCAAGACTGCTTGAATACCTCATCTACCGCCATTTGCCCGACGCGCTTTATGACAATCTTGTCGAGGAGCGCATTGCCTTTATAGAGCAGTCCTTCGGTGAGATAACAGACGCGTGGGATAAGACAGACGGAAGCCTTGAGGCACTCATAGAGTGCGCACGCGTATGGTCATACGATGTGGAGTATGACGATGAGGTGCTTGAGCAGAAGCTGAACGAAACAGATTAAAAAATCCGGTAACACCTGATGTGTTACCGGTTTTTTTGTGCGTATTAATAGACAAGCATATAGGCATATCCTGCCAGACCTGCAAGCAGAATCAAAGCAATGATAAACAGCCACTGAGCCACGGACTGCCTTGCAAAGACGCCTACAACCTCGCGAATCATCGCATTAGGCCAAAAGTACCATTTCGTATGCGCGCCGATACCGTCGGCCTTGACGCCCGCCTCATGAGCAAGGAAGCCGCTTCGGAATACATGGTAGTTCGTTGTGGAATATGCTATGGAAGCATTCTCGGTGCGCTCATCAATGAGCGCCTTTGAGAACTTCATATTCTCATTCGTGGTAGTTGATTTGTCCTCTGCAAGAATAAGCTCCTGCGGAATTCCCTTTGAAAGAAGATATTGCTCCATTGCTCTTGCTTCGGGGATAATTTCGTCATCACCCTGACCGCCGGAGGGTACAAAGACGGCCTTTTTGCCGTTTGCCTTATACTGCTTTTCCCAGAAGTCAATCGCGCTGTCCACGCGTCCCTTGATAAGCGGGTAAAGCGTGCCGTCCTTGCGGATTGCGCAGCCGAGAATGATGATGTAATCCTTGTCATAAGGAATCTTTCGACGGGCCGCCTGCAGACAGCTTATGATAGAGCCCGTCAGAAGCACCTGGAAGATTGTGAAGCCTGCGCTGTAAATTGCATAGATAACTGAGAAGCTCTCTGAGTGTGTGCCGTAAGCAAGGTTAAACAGTACGATGTTTACCGCCGTGCCAAACGCCAGAACAACTGCAATGCCGATGCCGAGCATATTTGTGAGGCTCTTGCCCTCGTGCCGTATGAGCTTAATATTGCTGATTGCAAGAGCAATCGCGAATACAGCCATAAAGGGGATTGTCAGCAAAGAATACGCAAGCATCAGGTTGCCCGTTATGGCAATCAATAGCTTGGTTGTCTGCACATAAGGGAGAACTAACACGGAAAGACCTGCCCCGAAATAAATGAGGAACAGAATGGAAAACAGCAGGATGGAGGCACAGAATGCAACCGAGCGGAAGGAATAATAGTTGTCCTTCTGATACTCCCGTCGCAGCCATATGAAGTAAAATGCCGCCAGTCCGAATATCGTTGTCAGACCCCAATAGGTTGCGCTGAATCCGGCATAATCCAATCCTTCGCTGTGCACGAGTATTAAGCCTGTTTTTAATACGGTTACACGGCAGATTTCTGTTACAGTTGCCGCATCTTTGCCGCCGGTAACGGTGTATTTAACATAAAGATGGCTTTCTCCCGGCTTTACGGATTCCAGCGTGAGAATTGTCTCGTCAGCCCTGGTGTCAATGTCGGTCAGTTCAACAATTTTATCCCCTTCAAATTCGAGGGAAATATCGCTGAGTTGGTCAGCGGATTCATAAATTCGATAATAATATTTCTGACTTTGCACGACGGAAATTGTTCCGAACAATCCGACAATCAGAAGTGCTGCGAGAAGCAGGCACAGCAAGGCATGATTTTTTAAAAATGATTTCATATAAACATCACAACTTATATTGATTTGAAATAATTACTATGCGTAGGATACAATAGTTGACCTCACTTTTCAAGCAAATATATTGAACAGACAATAAAAAAGAGCTATCTGATTTTTAAATCAGATGGCTCTTAATCTTTAGATAGCAATTCAGATGTTGCCAAAGTGTCGCCAATGTTCAACGACCATGGAGCTCAATACCTGGGCTTATCCTTTATCTTTTCATAGTATTCTTCAGGGCCGATCTTTTGAATTTCCTGATTGATCGCAACGGAACGGGCGTGCAGATTATCATCAAGTCCACTGTGATCGCAGGGGAATTCATCGCATTCACAACAATAATCAACATGCTTACGATCCAATGCGCAAGGACGTACTTGACAATTCTTATAAAACTTGCATTTTTCTTTACGGCATCCGCCGCAGGAAATTGCCGCAAAGTAGTCTAACATAGCCTTGAAGTCTGCGTATTTCTCAAAAACATCATCCACCTGCTGGGCAAATCTTGCAGCATAGGGTTCAAAATTGCCCAGATTTTCTTTCAAACTCAGTGCGGCGGTATGAATATCGCCGTCGACGAAAGCAAAACACTTTCCGCAATGCAAGCCGCAGGGGGATAGTCTATCTAAATAGTCGCCGTTTTTCATTTGCTTTTCTCCTAAATAGTGATTTTTATTTGTGAAATTGCGTGCACTTGTTCAGCAAATTGTTCGGGTGTTCTCATTATTCGCATGGGTAAAACATCCTTTCAATACACGTATATGTACAATGGATAATCTTATTATTAGCCATACAACTGTTTTTTGTCAAGGTGACAAAAGAGCTACCTGATTTCAAAAATCAGATAGCTCTTTATTATTAGAACAATTCAGATGTTGCCAAAACCGTTTGTTTTCAAGGCTTTTCGGCGCATTCACTATTATTCCCATTCAACCGTTGCGGGCGGCTTGCTTGTAATGTCGTAGGCAACGCGGGTAACGGACTTGACCTCGTTGGTGATGCGGGAGCTTGCCTTTGCGAGCAGCTCGAAGGGCAGGCGGGACCAGTCAGCGGTCATAAAGTCATCGGTGGTAACCGCGCGCAGAATTACGGTGTAGCCGTAGGTGCGTGCATCACCCATAACGCCGACGCTTCTGCTGCTGTCAAGCACTGCAAAGTACTGGCTTGTGCAGGTGTCCATACCTGCGATTGCCATTTCCTCGCGGAAAATTGCATCAGCCTCGCGGAGAATTGCGAGCTTGTCGGAGGTAATCTCACCGAGAACGCGGATTGCAAGACCGGGACCGGGGAAGGGCTGACGGGAAACAAGATATTCGGGCAGACCGAGCTCTCTGCCGAGGCCGCGGACCTCGTCCTTGAAGAGCATACGCAGAGGCTCAACGATTTCCTTGAAGTCAACAAAGTCGGGCAGACCGCCGACATTGTGGTGGCTCTTGATGGTTGCGGATGCGCCGAGACCGGATTCGATGATGTCGGGGTAGATAGTGCCCTGTGCGAGATAGTCGACAGCGCCGATTTTCTTGCCCTCTTCCTCGAATACGCGGATGAATTCTTCGCCTATAATCTTGCGCTTTCTCTCGGGCTCGGTAACACCCTTGAGCTTGCCGATAAAGCGCTCCTGTGCGTTTACGCGGATAAAGTTGATGTTCCACTTGGAGAATGCCTGCTCGACCTCATCACCCTCGTCCTTGCGCATAAGACCGTGGTCAACGAATACACAGGTGAGCTGATTAGCGATTGCCTCGGCTAAAAGTGCTGCACATACGGAGG
>JAZULF010000032.1:0-2470 GCA_045643645.1 Oscillospiraceae bacterium | reverse complement strand
ATCTGTTGATTGAGTAGTGTCATAGCATATCCTCTGACAGATATTATAGCCTTTTTTGCCATTGCTTGCAAGCAAGCGGCAGGGAATGTTGAAAAACTTAAAATTTTTTATTTTATATACTATATTATATATTATATCTATTGCAAACGGGCTATAATTTTGCTATAATTAGTTAGTTAAATAAATTGGGATAAAATCGCTTAAAAGAAGGAGCGTTTTTAATATGAATTCTCTTCAGGATATATGGAGCGCGGTCATTGATGTGCTGTCGCAGCAGCTTACCCCGACCGCCATTTCTACCTGGTTTTCCGACTGCCAGCCTATCGAAATCGAGGGCTCAAACCTCGTTATTCACACCGTTTCGGAGTTCAAGCGCGATATCATAGTAAACCGCTTTTCCGAAACAATCAAGGGAGCCTTGTCGGATATTTTCTCGACCAGCTTCGGACTTGTTGTTTTAGCAGGTGACGAGCTCGGCGAGTATCAGGCGCACAAGCCCGATGATGACCCCCTGCCCGAGATGGCAGGCTACACCTTTGACCGCTTCATCGTCGGCAACTCCAACCGCTTTGCTCACAACGCAGCCTACGCCGTTTCGCAGAAGCCGGGCAGCGCATACAATCCGCTGTTCATCTACGGCAACTCAGGTCTGGGCAAGACCCATCTGCTGCTTGCAATCGGTCAGGCAATCCGCGAGCGCGAGCCTAACACCAAAATTGCTTACATCAAGGGCGATGATTTTACAAATCAGCTGCTCAAATCCATAAAGGAAGGCACGGGCGAGGAATTCCGCCTCAAGTACCGTAATGTTGACCTCTTCCTCGTTGACGATATTCAGTTCATCGCAGGCAAGCAGGCAACGCAGGAGGAGTTCTTCCACACCTTCAACAATATCTATGAGGCAGGTCATCAGATAGTCATCACCTCCGATAGACCGCCCATTGAAATGAGCCTTCTCGATGACCGCCTTATGTCCCGCTTCCAGGGCGGACTTATGGCTGACATTCAGCCGCCCGACATTGAAACAAGAATGGTCATCACACGCACCAAGGCAGCACAGCTCGGACTCATTCTCGAGGAGGACGCCGTTACCTACATAGCCGAGACCATCACCACCAATGTCCGTCAGATTGAGGGCGTTATAAAGCGCCTGACGGCATACAAGGAGATACTCGACAGTAAGATAGACACCGCAGCCGTTAAACGCGCCATAAAGGATGTTGTGCGCATCGGCACATTCATCCCCTCACCGCAGCTTATAATCCGCGAGAGCGCGCTTTACTACTCTCTTAAGGAGGAGGACCTGCGCGGACAGAACCGTTCGAAGAACACCGCGATTGCGCGTCAGATTGCAATGTACCTTATCCGCACGCTGACCAATCTTTCGCTTAAGGAAATCGGCGCTGAATTTGAGGACAGAAATCACTCCACAGTTCTTTCTTCAATCAAGAAGATTGAGGATATGATTCAGACCGACCCCACCATCGCAGCCACCGTCCGCGACATCACCTCGAACATAAATTCAAACTGACTTTTCAACATTCCGGTTTTTGAAAAGCTGTTAGTTTGTGTTGAAAGTGAAAGGGCCGAAAACAGCCTGTTGGAAACCCCAAATTTGTGAACATTTTTGTCCACATTGAAAAATGAGCGTTATCAAGGCTTACGGCTACTTTTCCACAGAATTTTTGTCTACTGCTATTACTACTGAAATTATTTGATTTATATATTTATTATACGATTTTTTTAATCGGGAGGAATTGAAATGAAAGTTACCTGCGAAAAGCATCTTCTCCAGTCTGCAGTTGCCGTCAGCTCCAGAGCGGCAGCCTCCAAAAGTCCCATTCCCACACTTGAGGGTATTCTGCTCGAGGCAGGCGAGGACCTGCGCGTAACGGGCTACGACCTCAAAAAGGGTATCTATACAAATATTGAAGCAGAGGTTCAGGAGCCCGGCTCCGTTGTCCTCGATGCAAAGCTCTTCGGCGAAATGGTAAGACGCATGCCCGACGGTATGGTTTCCATCATCTGCGATGAGCAGAATATGACCACCGTAAGATGCGGCAAGACCGAGTTCAGCTTTATGGGTATGCCCTCCGAGGAATATCCCGAGCTTCCCTCCGTCGACGGTCTTAAGAGCTACACCATAGACCAGGGTGTTCTCAAGAGCATGATTAACCAGACCATCTTCGCAGTCAGCGATAATGACAGCCGTCCCGTTTACACCGGCTCAATGTTCGAGGTTGAAAACGGCGTTTTAACCCTCGTTTCCGTTGACGGCTACCGTTTAGCCGTTCGCCGCGAGGCAATTGAAGGTCCCGAGGAGCATAACGAGTTCATCGTTCCCGGCGCTGCACTTGCAGACATCGAGCGCATCAGCACCCAGGACGCAGAGGAGAAGATAAGAATTTCCGTCGGCGGCAATCACATTTCCTTCTCCGTCGGCAAGACAGTTGTTGTTTCCCGCAGACTT
>JAZULF010000031.1:0-4373 GCA_045643645.1 Oscillospiraceae bacterium | reverse complement strand
CTCGAAATGCCTATGTAGAAGGCGCAACAACCTATGACGAAAATAATATTCCGGGTAATTGGATAAATGGCACGAATCGCACCGACACCCTGAGGTGGAGAGTAAATCTTTTCCTTCCTGCAAATGTTGATTATACCGATGATGTTATAATCACAGAGCAAATACCCGCTGGCCTTACGCTTGACCTGGGAGACACAAGATACCATCAGTACGGTATGTATGTAACATTTGGTAATAATGAAGGCGGCTCCTATACCGGCTATAGAAATGTGTATAACAGCCAGTTTGCACGCTTTGCAAGTCCGGGCAGCACATATAACTATACGGATAATTCCTTGACGGCCAGCCCGTTTGGAAGCCCGAGCACACAGGGTACAGCAACATATAACGCAAACTCTTTTACCTCAAGTGTTAACGGCTTGTCTACGACAATCAATAAGATAAGCGATACTGAGTATCAGATTGTCATCCCCGCAGCAACCGCAAATGCGGTTAAGGGTTATTTCGGTGCTGTTTGGGTAGAGGCAGTTCTGACTAATAATTGGGATGGCATATCCCATGCCTTCACGAATACTGCAACCGTAACAACAGACGGCGATACGATACTTGGTGAAGCATCGCAGACTCAGATTGTCAAGCGCTCTGTTGTTCAGAAGACAAGCTCGGGTATTCAGGATGACGGAACAATTCCGTATTGTCTGTATATCAATCCTGAGGGCAAAAATCTGGTAATGAATTCAGATACGCTCACAGTAACTGATAAGCTGAGCTATACTCAGCCTGATGGCGGTACGGTAAACGCAATGCTGGACTATGATTCAGTAAGAGTCTATGCCGTTCAGAACAAAGGAACAGCCTCTGAAGAACGGACGGATATCACCGCACAGTGCACTTACATAGTTTCCGAAGGAACTGATGCAAGCGGTAAGCTGGTAAACTCCATTAAAATGACGGTGCCTGATGAAGTACCGATAGAAATTGAGTATTCGTACAAGATGAGCGGTAACGGTCGATTGAATGACCTGACCAATACGGTTACGGTTGAAGGCCAGGGTGGCTCTGAGGACAGCGACAAGAATACCATGGAGGTTGCTGTACAGCAGTCCAACGCAGGCGCAGTAGTGGTCGGTGTCAATGTATACAAGGTTGACAGCAGCAACTACGCAGTACATCTTAATGGTGCGGAGTTCAAACTCGAAAAGTGGAATGGCAGCGCCTGGGTACAGGAGAACACCTATGTTACAAGCACTGAAAAAGGTGTCTTCAATACCGGTGCGCTTGATGCCAACACAGCCTATCGTCTGACAGAAACAAAAGCCCCTGAGGGCTATCAGATGAGGTCTGCAACGGTCTACGAGTTCTATATCCGCAATAATTCAGCGGGTGCTCCGTCACTGTGTATTCCGGATGGCTTTGAAGGTCGTGTGCTGAACAATGGTGACGATATAACCATCACAAATGACAGCATCGAATATGAAATGCCCGAAACCGGCGGTATCGGCACATATGTGTTCTATCTGCTTGGCAGTATGGCAATTGCATCTGCCGCCGTTCTGTATGTCAGAAAAAGGCGTTTGGAAGCTGAATAAATAACTAAAACACCTCCCGATGATATCGGGAGGTGTTATTCATTATATCAAAAAACCCGTAATACCAATGTATTACGGGTTTTTACTGTATTTACTTCTGACCGTAAATCCATGCATCGGGCAGGTAACGGCACATAATCTGCGGATTGGAGCACTTGGTGATGTACTCACCGTCGTACCACATAACAGCGCTTGTACCGCCGTCCATATTCATTGCCTGATATGCATCATAGCGCTGCATAATCTTTGTGCATTCGGGAAGACCGATGCCGAGTGAGCGGCCGATTAATCTGCCCTCAACAATGAGCATAAGCACATCACCGTCGCGGGACTGACCAACGCAGCAGCGGGGCTGAATGGAGCAGAAATCGGAAAGCTCGTTAACGAGCGAAACGCCGTCAACGATGAGTGCGGGACGGAATTCAACGGCATCTCTTGTGCCGGGATTGGTGGTTGAGTTGGAGTCAACAATGTACATCTTGTTGTCGTTGCGGAGCTCAAGACGCTTGCGGTTGTCGGTAAAGTGATTGCCGTATTCGGTGCCGCTGAACATAGCGTAGCCCTTGATTTTGCCGCCATTGCCGACACCGTCTTTATCGGAGAAGCCGCTTGCGTTAATGCCGAGAACACCGTTGTTTCTCGGAACAATGCTCTCAAGCACCTCACCGATTGAGCCGAGGTTTTCTGCGGGACAGCATCTGAGCATTGTCGGGTCCTTCAGAATTGCAAGCACGCCGTAATAGCCGCTGCCCTTGACTCTGAGGATTAGCAGGCTGTTTTTCGCGTCAAGCGCAAGCACCTGGTCGCCCTGCTTTGTCATAATTGATGTGCCGTCATCGTCAAAGCCGGCCTCATTTATGTAGATGCTTTTCCAGTCACCGCTCTTACATTCGGGGTGTTCCCTGAGATATGCCTCAAAGGAAGTCTTGTCAAGCTCGTCAAATATATCGTAGAAGTTATCCTTATCGGACTTTTGCTTGACATCTTTATCCCACTTGCTTTCAATACCTACCTGCTTGTCCTGAGCGGCCTTCACGCGATTCATAACATCATCGATAACCGATTGCGGGAAAAACCATTCGGCAAGCCACTGATGGGTCATTGTTGACATTGCGGTTTCAATGTAGGCATCTCGCAGACTCTTGATAGCGGGAATGTTTGTGTAAACAAGGAAGGTGTACATTCCTGCGAGTATAACAAGAATACTGCTGATTGTTATAATCGCCTTGCGCGCTCTGTGAGGCTTTTTTGCTTTTTTCTCAGCCTTTTTTACGCACTCTTTTTCAACAGGCTCGGAGGTCGGGAACTTCTTTTCCGGAGCAACAGACTCGGCTGCGGGCAGCTTTTTCTCCAGAACGGGAGTGGCCTTTTTCTTTGGAGCTTCGTATATATTATCGACCTTAGACCTCTGCGGTGTTCGGTTGGATTTTGAACTGATTAGTTTGATTTTGATTCCCTTCTTTCGCGGAAATTATTATATATGATAGCACAAAATGTGCATTTTGTCATCAAGCAATTACAGTTATTTCAAAAATGCGACAACAGCTAAAGGCGTGGTTCTGACAGCAGGCGATTATTAATTTATATTTAATAATGTAGGCAACTGTTTGACAAAGGCAATTTGTGTGATATATTATGATATCTATGGAAAATATAACTTCAAGAAAAAACAGAATAATTACCCACCTGCGCTCTGTTGCAAGTGACAGAGGCTACAGGCAGGAATGCGGCGAATTCATCTGCGATGGGGAGAAAACTCTCCGTGAGGCACTGCACTTCGGCGCAGAGATAAAATATGTTCTCTGGAAGGAAAAAGCAGGGGACATTGAGCTACCTGAGAGCGTGATGCAGTTTACCGCACCTGCTGAGCTGTTTGAGTATGCATCACCGCTTAAGTCAAGCGGCGGTCCCGCATTCACCGTTGTCATTCCCGAGCGGGAAGAAGCGGTCAAGGTCGAGCGTGCGATAGTGCTTGAGAATCTTCAGGACCCCGGCAATGTCGGCACGGTAATCAGAACGGCAAACGCCTTTGATATTGATGCGGTCATTCTTGTAGGTGCCTGCGCGGATTTGTATAATCCAAAGACCGTAAGAGCAAGTATGGGCGCAATTTTCCGTCAGAGAGTGCTTGAGATGAGCATAGACGAGCTTGATGAGTTTACGCAGGCACAGTCATTACCGCTTTTCGGAGCGGCTCTGAGCGACAATGCGGCGGATTTGCGCAATGTTGAAATTCACCGCGCCGCAGTTGCAATCGGAAGTGAGGGCAGAGGCTTAAGTGCTGAGCTTCTCAATGTATGTGGCGGTGAGATAATAATCCCGATGAATCCCGATTCGGAATCGCTGAACGCAGCGGTTGCGGCATCGGTGATAATGTGGGAGATGTCAAGATAAATTGTTAGGGGGGAACGGTATGTCTGCAATAAAGTACTGGCTTTGGCTGTCAACATCTGCAAGGGTCAGCCCGCGGGCAAAAACTGTTCTTCTCGATTACTACGGCAGTCCCGAGGCAATGTTCAGCGCGCCTGCCGGTGAGATAACCCGCCTGCTCGGAAACAGAGCGGAGGGTGCCGAAGCGCTGGAAAAGCGCGACCTTGACGAAGCAATGCGAATTATTGACATTTGCGAAAGTCAGGGAATACGGCTTCTCACCATTCAGGATGCCGATTACCCCGAACGCCTTAAGAATATTTACGCACCGCCGTCTATACTCTATGTCAAGGGCAAGCTTCCGACAATTGACGAAGAGGCGGCAATTGCCGTTATAGGCACGCGAAAGGCAAG
>JAZULF010000030.1:0-7328 GCA_045643645.1 Oscillospiraceae bacterium | reverse complement strand
AGCAATTGACAAGGCTATGATTGTGCTTGACGGCACCGACGACAAGCATGTTCTCGGCGGCAACGCAATCTACTCCGTATCCGTAGCGGCTTACCGTGCTGCAGCAGATGCTCTCGGCAGACCGCTTTATGACTACATTTCTGACGGTAACATCAAGACCGTTCCCATTCCTTCCTTCAATGTTCTCAACGGCGGCAACAACGCAGGCATCAAGCAGGCATTCAACGAATTCATCGTAATGCCCTACCGTGCATCCGACATTGAAGAGGCTGTTGAAATTGCAGTCAAGGTATTCAAGAAGCTCGGTAATGTAATCCGTGAGTTCACCGGCGCTGAACCCAGAGTCGGCGGCTCTTACGGCTGGTGCGCTCCCTCCGAGGACCCCGAAGTCTGCCTGAACCTCATTCAGAAGGCAATCGACGAATGCGGCTACACCGATAAGTGCGCATTCGCAATGGACTGCGCAATGAGCGAAATGTTCGACAAGGAAAAAGGCAAGTACTACCTCAACGGTCAGTATGTCACCACCGACGAGCTTATCGCTTATGTCAAGGGTCTTACCGAGCGCCACAACTTCGTATTCATTGAGGATATGCTAGACGAAAACGACTGGGACGGCTTCAAGAAGGCTCACGCAGAAATTAATCGCACCTTTATCATCGCAGATGACTTCACCGTTTCCAACAAGGCCCGCATCGTAAAGGCTGTTGAGCAGGATTCCATCGACGGCTTCATTCTCAAGCCCAACCAGGTCGGCACCATCTCCGAGGCTATGGAATCTCACCGCTTCGCAGAAAGCCGCGGTCTGTTCTCCATCACCTCCGGCCGTTCCGGCGGCGTTGTAGGCGATGTTGTTATGGACCTCGCTGTCGGTCTGCAGATTCCGTTCATCAAGAACGGCTGCCCCAGAAGCGGCGAACGCATCGACAAGCTTAACTTCCTTATGCGTGTAAAGGATAATTACCCCGGTTGCCACATGTCCAAGATTGACGATATAGTAAAGTTCTGATAAATGCTTAAAGCCTTCGGTTTATTAAACCGAAGGCTTTATTATATTGATTATTCAGTTTTCTCCGACAATACCGAGTATGCCGAGCATGGAGTTTGTCCAGTTATTCTGCATTGCAAGCTCCGCGCCGAACGGGTCCCGGAGCCGTATTGCATTTATCATTGCAAGGTGGTCATTATAAGACTCGCTGATTGCAGTTGTATCACGGAAGAACAGATAGTCAAGCCTTGCAACATGCGGCCACAGCGTTGAGCAAAAATCGGACAGATACTCGTTTCCGCATATCTGTTCAATCTTCAAGTGGAACATACGGTCAGCCATAAGCACGCCGAAGACATCTGCATCTCGGTTGAGCATTTTCACATAGAAGTCCTCGTTTAGCTCAATAAGCTGCGTAATATCGTCTTCGCTTGCTTTATCTGCAGCTATTTTCACCGCAAGGCACTGCAGTGAGCGCATCGGAATGTAAAGCTCTTCAATCTTATCCGGACGAAACTCCGCAACCACGGTTGCTCTTCCCGGATAGGTTTCTATGAGCTTCTGCTGCTCGAGAATCTTCAGAACCTCTCTTATCGGTGTTCTGCTGACTCCGAAATATGCGGCAATATCCGTATCCGCAATTTTCTCTCCGGGTGCAAATTCAAGTGTTATTATCCACTCGCGGATTTTATCGATTATGTACTCTTTTGTCGGTACTCTGTCAATATCACAGGGAATTGTAGGCAGCGGCATAGATACTCTCCGTAGTTTTTAATACATATTTTGTATAAATTATAACATACATACTGTAAATCGTCAAATTGAAAGCCTTGACGAAATCATACATGCAATGTTAAAATGACTTGACATTTTTTCAGAATGCATAAGGAGCTGCAGCTTAAATGTTGTTTTTAGACCGTATTCATGAGCATTACGAAGAGTTTACCCACTCGCATATGCAGGTAGCAAACTACATAGAAAACCACGCGAACGATATTGCCTTCTGTACACTTGAGGAGCTTGCGGCAAACATCAATGTAAGCACAACAACGGTAATACGCTTTGCACGCGTGCTCGGATACTCGGGCTTCAGTGATATGCAGAATGATGTCAAGCACGAAATTCAGAACAAATCCACCCTGCCTGAACGCCTCGATGACATAATGTCCTCCGGCAAAAACGATTTGCTGCAGGATGCCTTCGCAATGGATATGGAGAACATCCGCACAACACTTGCGTCCATCAAAATCGAGGATATACAGGCAACCGTTGAGCTTGTTAAAAGCGCAAAGAATGTATATGTGCTCGGTATGCGAAGCAGCTTTGCTCTTGCGCACTATATGACCTCACGCATCGGTGAGATAAAAAAGAATGTCCGCTTCATTCAGTCAACCGGTCTTATCTATCCCGAGGAGATTGTCGGTGCCGAGCAGGGCGATGTCTGCATTGCCTATGTATTCCCCCGCTACTCAAAAACTGCAATGAACATTCTTGCATGGATGCGCAGCCGCGGTGTAAAAACAGTGCTCATAACCTCGATGAACGATGCCCCCATAAAGCGCTACGGCGATGTGTGCTTTAACTGCGCAATAAGAAGCGTTGCATGCAAAAACTCATTGACCGCACCTATGTGTCTGACAAACTACCTCATAGCTGAGTTTGCAAAGAGCAATTACGAAGAGGCGCATGAGGTGCTTTCCCGCACAGAGGATATACTTCGCACGGGCTTCTATCTTGGAATATAACAGGACAAAGAAAAAACTACGCTGTCAAGTTGACAGCGTAGTTTTATTTTACTCAGAATCTGAGGAAAATTGATTTCAGCAGGCTGAGGATGCTTACCTTGGGAATGATTACCGAGGAGGCATCTATAGCCACTGTTCCCTGCGGGTCTGCGAAAAGCTTTCCGCAATCGGTGCAGACATAGTACTCAATGTTGCCCTTTGAGAATAAAGTTGCCTTCTTTGCTGCAATCTTTTTCAGGCCGTGCTGAGCATCAGCCATATCCTGCTGCACCTGTTCGATGCAATCGTTGATGATTTCGAGGTCCTTGACATCGGTTATGCCGATTTCCTTGACAATTATTTCAGCAATGTTTTCGCCGCTGGGTGCCTTAGCCATAATTGCCGCTACGGTTGCGTCATCAAGACCGAATGCAGCCGCGACCTTTTTAACCAGCGCATTTACTGCACTTACGCCGAAGTCTGCGGTGTTCTTGATTGCGTTCTTGGAAATAGTGGACAGCATACCCATAAATGCCTTGTTTCCGACGATATTCTTCTCAACTGCATTGATAACGGCATTGTAAAGCTCCTTGCAGCCCTGACGGTTGGGGTGGCTGTAGAAGGTGTTGCCGATGCTTGCGCGAACGCCGATTGCCGCAACAGCCTTGACATCATCGTTGTAGAAGATGGTGGCAATTTCGTTTTCAATATCCTCATCGGTGTAGGTGCCGCCGTTGAGGTTTGCGTCGGTTACATTGTTGATAACCGCAAACAGATTGTCAACAAGCTCATCCTCAAGCTTGCCCGTATCCGCACCGCCGAGCATTCCGTCGGCTGCAATGGGATTTGTTGCAATGCCCGCCTGAAGAATGGTGGTCATTACATCATATGCATTAGTTAGAGTCTTTTCATAAAGCTCGGGGCAGTTATTCTCGCAGTATTCAACGAAGTAAGGCAGATTGTTCTTCAGAACATTCTTATTGGTCATTGCCGCGGTCGCGGTGGGGTCGCCCATGGATGCTGCAATTCGTGCCGCAACGCGGAACTTCAGATACATGGGAAGCGAGGTGTCGTAAACATCAAGGCAATCTCGCATATCCTGGTCAAGAGTTTCGGGGTCACCGTTATACTCAAGCAGCTGGTCCATGAAGCAGGTTACGCGGCCATTTGCCGTTGTATCGGCATAGAGATAATCGTTTGCATACGGCGAGAGCATTGAGGTATATGCGTTTGCAACATTCGTTGCTACGCCGATAATGTCGCCGAGGGGGATTTCAATGCCGGAAACGGTTGCCTTGAGGCCTGCCATAATGTTCTGAACATTCAGAACAACGATGGTTGCGTCGGGATTCCACTCGCGGATAAGACCGATGGTTGCATCAAAGTTGATGCAGTAGCCGAGCAGCGCATATGCCATAGTGTCGGACAAATCATCAAGGGTATCGAATGTACCCTGGTCGAGAATGCCGAGGGCGGTAATGCCGCTTTCAATCTTCGAGCGCAGTGAGTAGTACATATCAGCATACTCGTCACCGACTACATAGTGCAGGTCATTACTGTAGCTTTTGCTCAGAATATTGTTGGTCAGGTAAACGCCGAAGTTATTAAGACCCATATCATAGGTTATGAAGTCTGCTTCAGTGAGGCTCTGCTTATAATCTGCGCGAAGCTCATCGAGATTGGAGTACCACCATGTCCACGAATCATTCGGGTCATAGAAGCGCCACTCCATATATTCGTCGGTTGTGAAGCTTTCGTCCAGCAGGAAGCGAAGCTCCTCAACACGCATGGAGCTCTGTGCAAGCTGGTCATGGTCTACGGTGTAGCCCTGTGCTTCAAAATATTCTTTTACTAATGCGGGGTATGAATAATCGGGTGTTCTGCGGTAGCCGGAGATATCACCGGGTGTGCCTGTCTGAGCACCGCTCAGGATGGGGTTTGCGTACATTTCCTCGGTCAAATAGCCGTGCAGTGCATAGCCGTTTGTGTTGGATGCGCCGAGAGAAACATAGTGGAAAACCTCTGAAGACTCGTCTTCAGCTGCAAACGCGGGAATTCCAAGCGCCAGTGCCATGGTCAAAACGAGAATAACCGCCAATGCTTTTCTCATTTTATTCATAAGCATACTCCTTACATCAGATTTTTATTAAGTTATCAGACTGTTGCTTTTTCTCCTATTTTTTCGAGTGCGACCTTTTCAAGCAGCTTATAGTCAATCTTGCCTACTGCTGTCATGGGCATCTCGTCAAGGCAGGTGAAATACTTTGGCTGGACATATTCGGCCAGCTTCTTATCGCAGCTTTCCTTAAGCTCTGCAATAACCTCGTCCTCGGTCTTTTCGCATTCGGGTCTGAGAGTGAAGAATGCGTAGGGGTCCTGACCCTGAACTTCACCGACTGCTACGGTGCCTACTGCGGTTGCCATCAAAACATCGGGGCAGGCATTGATAACATCCTCGATAACATGGGGATATACCTTGAAGCCGTCGGTGCGGATAATGACACGCTTGATACGGCCCTGAATGAACAGGAAGCCCTCTTCGTCCATATAGCCGAGGTCACCGGTGTGAATCCACTTAAGACCGTCTGCGTGGGTACGCATAATGTAATCGGTCTCCTCGGGATTCTCATAGTAGCCCAGCATCATTGTGCGACTGTGGATGCAGATTTCACGGACCTCACCGATTTCAAGCTCCTTGCCTGTTTCGGGGTCGAATGCAGCGATAAGGAAGTTTGCGTGGGGAACGCCGACGGAGCCGGGCTTGTTGATATGCAGCATGCATGCGGTGGAAACAGCTGCAAGCTCGGTCATGCCGTAGCCCTTGGTGAGGGGATACGGGCAGCCGTGAGAGAGAAGGAAGTCGCTGACGAGCTTCTCGTTTTCAAGAGAAATTGCATCGCCGCCTGCGCAGGCGTTCTTGAAGCAGCTGAGGTCCGCATTCTTCATACGGCGGTCCTTCATAAGAGTCAGGAAGTGGGACGGTGCGCCTGCAATATCCTGAGGTCTGTGGTGCAGAACGAGCTTTGCAAAGTCCTCGGGCTTGAACTGCGGAATGAGTACCGCGCAGATGCCGGAGGCGAGAGGAATATGTACGCCGTAGCCGAGGCCGTATGCGACAAAGGGAGGCATAATATCGAGGAACTTATCCTTGCCCTCCTCGCGGCTGGACCTCATGAGGCACTTGGTGTACTGGAAGGAAACTGCGTTGATATTATCGTGGCTGAGCATAACGCTCTTGGAACGGCCGGTGGTGCCGCCGGTATGTACGATAACGCAGCAGCTATCGTGATGGTCGTGCAGGTATTCAACCTCAAAGTCCTTACCCATTTCGATGAATTCGCCCCAGCCTATGAAGCCTTCGGGCATATTCTTCTTCATCGGGTTCTTGAGGCAGTAGGCAAATCTCTTGACCTTGGGCAGAGATTCTGCGGGGGATACAACGATGACCTTCTCTACATTGGTGCCCTTGATTGCCTCAATCATCTTATCGTATGCAACATCGATGACCATTACATACTTGCAGTCAGCCTCTTCGATGTACTCACGCATACCCTCAGCGCTGTAGCGCGGGTCAATCATATTTGCGATTGCGCCGAGCATACTCAGACCGTAGAAGGTGTAAACGGTTTCGGGAGTTGTGGGTGCGCAGCAGACGACGATGTCGCCCTTCTTTACGCCGATTGATGCGTAGGCGTTAGCTGCCTTGCAGACATTTTCATAGACCTCGTTGTGGTCGAAAATTCTGTCGAAGTAGTTCATTGCGGGGATTTCCATTCTGTCCTTGTTGCGCCACAGCAGGTAGTCAACGATGGACAGCTCGGGCTGCTCAAGTGCAAGGTCTTCGGGCTTATAGTACTTTAACCAGGGTTTTGCTTCAGTTGCTTTCATATCTCAGATTGTACCTCTATTTCCTTTTATCCTTTGTTTTAGCTTACTTTGCAACGATGCTCACGGGTGTGCTCATCGGAGAAACTACGGAGTTTTTGTAGTTCATAACTGCGCATACCTTGTAGTAATAGGTATTGCCTCTTACGCCGAGCAGGTCATAGAAGACGCAGTTCTTGGATGAGCCGATGTATTTATAGGTGCCGTCCTCGGAGCATGAGCGGTAGATGCGGTAGCAGCACGCGCCGTCAATCTCATTCCAGGAAAGAGTTGTTCTCTTCAGCATCTTCGAGTAGTTTGCTACGAGCTCGGGTGCGCTGAACTCGGAAATCATAGTGTCGATAATCTGGTTTGCAATGTAAACATGGCCCGACTCATTGGGGTGTACCATCTTTACTGCGGAGTACTTGACATTCTCGTCAAGTGCAATCAGCTTCTGGGTATCAAGTGCGCCGAAGCCGTAGCACTCGGTCTTTGTGATGTCAACGAAGGTGTATTCGTTTCTGACGGGGCATTCATTCTTCAGGTAAGAATTGATGCTCTTCATTCTCTTGTCACTGCTGGACTTGAAGTCAAAGATAATCTCGTGATTTACTCTGAGGTCAAAGCTGATGGGGCAGAAAACGCCCATCATAAGAATCTTTGCCTCGGGGTTCAATTCTCTGACCTTCTCGACGACGGTAACAATATTTGCCTCGAACACTGCGGTGTTCTTATCGAGGTTTGCCTTG
>JAZULF010000029.1:0-3267 GCA_045643645.1 Oscillospiraceae bacterium | reverse complement strand
GTGCTGCCGAGAATTGATATTGCCTTTGTCATGTCTTTACTCCTCCGAAACGGCGGTCGCGGCTGCGAAACACCTCGATTGCCTTGTCAAGCTCATCGGGTGAGAAGTCCGGCCACAGTGTATCGGTATAATAAAATTCGGAATATGCGCACTGCCAGAGCAGGAAGTTTGAAAGCCTGTATTCTCCGCCCGGACGGATAATAAGCTCGGGGTCGGGAATATCTGCAGAATACATATACTTTGCAAGCTTTTCCTCTGTAAGCTCCCCCTCAGTCTTGCCCTCGGCAACATCCTTTGCGTACAGCTCGGCAGCTCGTACAATCTCCGCTCTGCCGCCGTAGTTGAGGCAGATGTTTGCCTGGAAGCCCTCTACATGCTTTGTAATCTCATCGGTCTTTGCAACAAGCTTCTGCAGCTCGGGCGAAAGCCTTGAGGTATCACCGAACACCTTCATACGGATATGCTTTTTCTCCATATCGCTGATTGCCTCGCGCAGATACTTGTCAAGCAGCTTCATAATGCCGCCGACCTCGTCCTCGGGGCGCTTCCAGTTTTCCGTTGAAAATGCATAAACGGTCAGGTACTCGATGCCTATCTCCTGGCAGTAGGTTGCAATCTTTCTGAAGTTTTCTGCGCCTGCAAGATGGCCTGCGCTGCGCGGCATTCCGCGTTTCTTTGCCCAACGGCCGTTGCCATCCAGTATGATGGCAATATGGCGGGGAAGGCATTTTGCCTGCTCCCCCGCCGCATTGTTTTTAATATTCTCTGCCATATCAGATTTCGAAGAGTTCCTTTTCCTTCTTGTCGGCTATGCCTTCGACTTCCTTGATGTAGTCGTCGGTGAGCTTCTGAATATCCTTCTCTATGTTCTTGTAGTCGTCCTCGGTAATCTCGGATGCCTTCTGCTGCTTCTTGAACTTGTCAATTGCGTCGCGGCGGATATTGCGGACTGCTACCTTTGCTTCCTCGCCGTACTTCTTAACCTGCTTTGCAAGCTCCTTACGACGCTCCTCGGTAAGCTGAGGGAATACGAGGCGGATTGCTCTGCCGTCGTTCTGGGGATTGATGCCCAGCTCAGATGCGAGAATTGCCTTCTCAATGCCCTTGAGTACGGATGCGTCCCAAGGCTGAATCATCAGAGAACGGGGGTCGGGAACGGATATTGATGCGACCTGCTGGATGGGGGTGGGAACGCCGTAGTAATCGACAGTAATCTGGTCGAGAACCGCTGCATTTGCGCGGCCTGCGCGGACAGATGCGAGCTGGGTTTTGAGCACCTCTGCGGTCTTCTTCATTTTGCTTTCAAATTCAGGATAATCGGACATGTTGCTACCTCCTATGTAAATTATATTTTTCGTTTATTTGGTGACCAGTGTGCCGAGCTTTTCGCCCTTGAGCACGCGGACAATATTTTCGGGCTGTGCAAGTGCAAATACGATAACGGGAATATCGTTATCCATTGCAAGGCTTGTTGCGGTGGTGTCCATAACAGCAAGATGCTGTGCAAGAACATCGTCATAGCTGATGCTGTCATACTTGACTGCTGTTGCATCTACTCTGGGGTCTGCGCTGTAAACGCCGTCTATATTCTTTGCAAGCAGGATTGCATCTGCGCCGATTTCGGCTGCACGAAGCACTGCTGCGGTATCGGTTGAGAAGAAGGGGCTGCCTGTGCCGCATGCAAACATTACGACCTCGCCGTTTTCAAGATGCTCAATTGCCTTTGCGGTGCTGTAGCGCTCGCCAACGCCCTGAATGTCAACTGCGGTCTGAACGCTTGCCTTTGCGCCGAGCTGCTTGAACACATCTGCAACTGCAAGGCAGTTCATTGCCGTTGCGAGCATACCCATACGGTCTGCGCTGACGCGCTCAACATGACCTGCACCGTCCTTTACGCCGCGCCAGAAGTTGCCGCCGCCGATAACGATGCCGACCTCAACGCCCATATCAACGCAGGACTTTACGGTCTTGCAGACATTTGCAATAAAATCAAAGTCAAAGCCGTTCTTTTTCTCACCGGCAAGTGCCTCACCGCTGATTTTGATAAGTACTCTCTTATAAACAGGATTCTCCATATTTTTGCTCCTTTATCAGATATCCAGTATTCCCATAATTACTATACCCACTACGACCACAAAAACAGACGCGTAGTGCTTCTTTGACAGCTTTTCCTTGAGGAAAATGCGGCTCCAAAGCACCGATGCAACGCAGTAGGACGAAATAATCGGTGCGGCAAGTGCTGCATGCTCCGTGTCGGCAAGTGCGTAGATATACGCAAACTGTCCCGCCGTTTCGCAGATTGCGCCTGCGTACTTCGGTGCTTCCATTTTCGGAATGAGCTTCTGCTTCTTAACGCCGAGGACATAGACCGCGCAGACGATACCGACTGCAAGGAAGGTCAGCTCGTACGCAACATTTGCCGAATCCTCGTTGAGTGTTTCGAGCACTCTTGCATCCGCAAATGTGCCCAGCGCATCGAGCAGGCAGTAGATGACCGGCAGCAAAATTGCAAGCCAGCTTTTAGCGTAATGGCGGTTTGCCGAGTCCTGACGCGCGCGGCGCAGCTCCTCGTCCTCGTTTGCCTCGGTAATTCCGAGCGCGATAACGCCCACGCACACAAGTGCAACGGCGGCAAGTGCCGCAGGGGGCAGCTCACCGATGCCGCGTGTTGCGAATATCAGAATCGCAACAATTGCGCCCGAGGAGTTGCAGATAGGTGAGGATATCGAAAGCTCAATATACCGCAGGCCGAGATAACCGATTGCCATTGAAAGTATGTACAATGCGGACACGGGCAGATAGGTCAGTATTATGCGCCCGTTAATCTCAACGCCGCCGATAAATATCTCGTAGGCTGCGTGCAGACCCATAACAACACCGACAGCCATAACCATCTTCAGATGGCTGTGCTTATCCTCCGCATCCTGGCAGCCGATTTTCGAAAACAAATCGGACCCGCTCCAGCACAAAAGTGCCGCAACAGCAAACCAAAACCACATAGCTTTATTCCTTACACATTATAATCTAAAGTATTTTACCACAGCATAGCATATTTGACAATTAATAAATGACAAATTATGCGCAGCACAGAGCTTATAATTTTCGCATGGAGACAATCTACATAGGCCGCTTGTTCATTCTCAACCTCATAATTGATTATCTCATTCTGCTCGGCACCGCAAGGGTATGCGGACTTATGCTGCGCAGATGGCGCTATTTCTTCGGCGCACTTTTGGGTGCTGCCTATGCCGCAGCATCTGTTATACC
>JAZULF010000028.1:0-2105 GCA_045643645.1 Oscillospiraceae bacterium | reverse complement strand
CCCAGCGAGGAGGTTTTCATCAGTCCAATGAAGGGCAAGGCGGAGGGCATTGTTTATTCAACCCGTCCGCTTTCCTACCGCGGTGTTATGATTGAAAACTTCAGCATACGCTTTGAAAACGGCAGAGTTGCCGAGGTGCATGCCGAGAAGAACGAGGATGCGCTCAAGACGATGGTCGCAATGGACGAGGGTGCTTCAATGCTCGGCGAGTGCGCGCTCGTACCCTATGACAGTCCCATCCGCAACAGCGGCATTATGTTCTACAATACGCTGTTCGATGAAAATGCCGCCTGCCATCTTGCCTTGGGTGACGGCTTTGCAAACTGCATCAGGGATTACGACAAATATACCCTTGAGCAATGCCGCGAGATGGGCATAAATATGTCCATGATTCATGAGGACTTCATGATTGGCTCCGAAGACCTCAGCATTACCGGCATTACCGAGAACGGTGAAGAGATAAAGATTTTCGATAAAGGAAACTGGGCATTTTAATATGGAAAACGATAAACTGAGATACAGCGTCAGCGGAAGCAATATATTTGTAAAGATATCCGCAATGCTGATGGGACTTTCAATACTGTTCAGACTCCTCGGCTACTGGGGCTTCTGGGCAAACAAAGAGGCAGGCTTTATCTACACTCAGATTGTGCTGCCTGTTGTGTGCAATCTTCTGTTCATAATCATCATTCTGTACCTTGGCAAAAAGCTGTTTTCAATGACGGCAATTCCCGTTGTGCTCGGCGTGGTGTTCTTCATCGTAAAATCGCTGAGCGACGGCGGCGTGCTACATACCGCAGGCTGCATACTCGTTTGCCTGGTGATTGCGATGGTGTACATCGGAACGGTGTTCGGTGTAATCCGCACGAAGTGGCTTATGCTGCCGCTGTTTGCGCTGCCGCTGGCTTACCACATTTTCATTCTCGACAGAAACACCCTGCTTGCAAACGAAAACGCAATGAGCCTTGCCGACTGGCTGCCCGAGATTTCTGTGCTGTGCATTCTGCTTGCACTGCTGCTTATAACCTTCGCGATGAAAAAGCGCGACTTTTCCAAGCCCGAGCCCGAGGAGCAGGAGATAATAGATATCCTGCTTGAGAATGCAGAGCCCGTAGGCAATACCGATGGAGGAGCAGAAAATGAGCAAACTGACGGAAAAACTGAATGAGCTGACCGGCGAGGAGACAGTTGCTTTTGACTCTGCTGAGATAGAAAAGCAGCTTCTTAACTCCGATGATATCAGCACGGTTGTCGATTACAGACCGCCGAAAAGCGGACTTGATGCCGAGCTTGAGGCAATTCTGCGCGAGACCGAGGGCTATGTTATTGAACCCGAAACTGAAAGCAGACCTACCCAGCGCTCAGTTGAGCGCCCTGCTGAGAGAACAAATCCAGAGCCCTCCGAGGCTGCAAAGCGCATTCTCGAGGAGAAGGCAGAGGAGCGCGAGCTTCGCAAGAAAAAGCGCGGAGTCATAATCTGCGCAATTGCGGTTGCCGTGCTTGCACTTGCATTCGTGGGAATTTTGATGCTTAAAAACTCCGCCGATAAGCGCGAGTACCGCGAATCGTTCAAGGAAGCTCAGATATTATATTATGACGGCAAGTACGACGAAGCGCTCGAGGAACTGCGCGAGGCAATGGCAATCGACAAGACCGACGAGTGCCTTATGCTGATGAGCCAGTGCTACGAGGCAAAGTACGACTATGTAAACGCAATTGCAATTCTTGAAAGCTCAAACTCCGACAACGAGGCATTCAAGAAGCGTATAGAAAAGCTCAAGAAGGATAAGCAGGACTACGAAAACGGCAAGATTGTGCTCATCTGCGGCGAACAGTATGATGTTGAAACGACTGTGCTCGACTTCTCGGGCAAGGGCATTCGCAGCGGCAGACTGAACGATATAGGCAAGCTCACCGAGCTTACAAACCTCAAGCTTGCTGACAACAACATAACCAATATCGAGTTTTTAACTCCGCTTTCAAAGCTTGTGTCGCTTGATTTGAGCAACAATCAGATTACCGACATAAGCCCCCTCGCAAGCCTGAAGCAGCTTCGTACACTGCATCAAGTCGGAGGCCAAGCGGTCTTAGGAAGACAAATCCTT
>JAZULF010000027.1:0-84815 GCA_045643645.1 Oscillospiraceae bacterium | reverse complement strand
CCTTTCGCAGATGAAAACATCTCCGAGATTTCCTGACACGCAATGAGCGTACACGTAACTGATCCTTCCGTAAAGGCAATCATCGATATCGGTGGCCAGGACGTTAAGGGTATTGCAGTTGACGAAGACGGCACTGTAAAGAACTTCGCAATGAACGACAAGTGTGCAGCAGGTACCGGCCGTTTCTTCGAAGCAATGGCACGTTCCTTCGAGATGACTCTTCCCGAGTTCTCCAAGCTCGCTCTTAAGGCAAAGAACGTTATTCCTATCACCGCACAGTGCACCGTTTTCGCTGAGTCCGAAGTTATCACCCTCGTTGGCGAAGGCAAGCCCATGGACGAAATCGCAGCAGGCATCGAGATGGCAGTTGCAAAGCGTTGCTTCGTTATGGCAAAGAAGGCAGGCGCAACCGATAGCATCACCCTGACCGGTGGTTGTGCAAAGAACGACGGCCTGAAGCAGGCAATCGAGCACGTTCTGAAGCTGAAGGTTGTCAACCTGAAGACCGACCCCCAGCTCATGGGCGCACTTGGCGCAGCAGAGTATGCACGCCAGAAGGGTCTTGCTAAGAAGTAATTCGCTAATACATAGCTGAATTCCGATTTATCGAAAGGAGCATATGTTATATGTGCAAAATTTGCAATATCTGCAAAACCACTGTTAAGATGTTCAGTATGGTAGTCGGCGTTCTGTTCGTTGTTTACTTCTGGAACCTCGATCAGAAGGTCCTTGGCTGGGCATATCAGCAGGTTAACAAGATGTTTGATAGAAAGCCTGCAAACATCAAGTTCTAATCAATTAAAATTACAGGGCTGTACGAAAGTACAGTCCTGTTTTTTTATATTAAAAAAGCCGGTTACAAGAGTAACCGGCTTGATTTCTTTATATGATTAGATTCTCTTCCACTTAGCACCGTTGGGAATATCGGTAACTTCAATTCCTGCAGACTTGAGTTCATCGCGGATTTTGTCTGCCTCTGCATAATTCTTAGCCTTCTTGGCATCCTGACGAGCCTGAATCTTGGACTCAACTTCAGCGTCAGCCTCGCCGCTTTCGGAGATGATAGTGAACTGACCGGCAACTGCAGCCTGCTTTTTGAACTCCTCGCGCTTCTTATCAGCCTTCTCAATCAAATTGAGGCTGAGTACGCGGTCAAAGTCAGCAATGATTGCAAGCTTGGTATCGTCATTGGTCTTGTACTTAAGTACATCATAAAGAGCAGTGATTGCAAGGGAAGTGTTAAGGTCATTGTCAAGTGCTGCAATGAACTTATCCTTGAGTGCCTTGAATGCTTCTTCGTCGATTGCTTCGCCTGCAGGCTTGAGTGCTGCGATACGGTTTATGAGCTTGAGGAATGTGCCCTGAGCATTGTCGAGGTTTTCCCATGAGAATACAAGGGACTTGCGGTAATGACTCTGCAGGCAGAACAGACGGTAGGCGAGGGGGTCATAGCCCTTGTCCTCAAGAAGCTGAACGGTGAGGAATTCGCCTTTGGACTTGCTCATCTTGCCGGTGTTGGTGTTCAGGTGAAGAACATGCATCCAGTAGTTGCACCACTTGTGACCGAGGTAAGACTCGGACTGGGCAATTTCGTTGGTGTGGTGGGGGAATGCATTGTCAATACCACCGCAGTGGATATCGAGGTCTTCACCAAGGTGCTTCATAGAAATACCTGAGCACTCAATGTGCCAGCCGGGATAACCGACGCCCCAGGGAGAATCCCACTTGAGAGCCTGGTCCTCAAACTTGGACTTGGTGAACCAAAGAACGAAGTCGTTCTTGTTGCGCTTATTGGTATCCTCTTCAACACCCTCGCGAACGCCTACTGCAAGGTCATCCTCATTAAACTCGTTGAAAATATAGTACTTTTCAAGCCTTGAGGTGTCGAAGTATACATTGCCGCCTGCAAAGTATGCGTAGCCGGTGTCCATAAGCTTGGTGATAATTGCAATATACTCGTCAATGCAATTAGTTGCAGGCTCAACAACATCGGGGGTCTTGATGTTTAGCTTTGCACAGTCAGCAAAGAATGCATCGGTGTAGAACTTGGCGATGTCCATAACGGACTTGTTCTCGCGCTTTGCACCCTTGAGCATCTTGTCTTCGCCTTCGTCAGCGTCACTTGTGAGATGACCGACATCGGTGCTGTTCATTACGCGCTTGACATTATAGCCGACATAGCGCAGGTGCTTCTCAAGAATATCCTCCATGATGTAGGAGCGCAGATTGCCGATGTGAGCAAAATGATAAACGGTAGGACCGCAGGTATACATCTTTACGATATCGGGGTTGTTGGGAACAAAATCTTCTTTTTTGCGGGATGCGGAGTTATAGAGCTTCATATTAAATCTCCTTATATATTTATCAAAGGCTGCATTTGAATACATTGAAATTCTTGATTATGTATTCAGCGCCCGAATATAGCGTGGTTATAAGAATGAGTGCGGAGCAGAGAGGGGGGAGAATAGGCTTGAAGGGTACCCACGGCTCGGCAACAACAATAAGTACACCGAGTGCAACCATTGTTACAACGGTTTTTACCTTGCCGGATATTGCCGCGGCAATTACCTTTCCCTGCTCAATGGCAAGCAGGCGAAGTCCTGAAACGGCAAATTCTCTGAGCAGTACAATTGCGACTACCCAGCCGGACATAGTGCCAATCTCAACAAAATAACACATTGCGGCGACTACAAGTATTTTATCTGCAAGCGGGTCCATAAATTTGCCGAAGCTGGTAATCTGATTAAGTGACCTTGCAACCATTCCGTCGAAGAAGTCACTTACGCAGGCAATGATGTATACAGCCAATGCCCAATAAACACAGCCAAAGTAGAGCAAAAGCATAAATACAGGTACGAGAGCAATTCGCACTACAGTGATTTTATTTGCGGCAGTATTCATCTTTATGCCTCCTCGCCAATAAGGTTACCATCTTCAGAAACTGCGGTTATATTTACATTTACGATTTTACCTTCGCCGCCGTCACCATCGAAGAAAACAAGACCGTCGATATCAGGGGAGTCGTAGCAGCTTCTGCCAAGCCACATCTTCTCGCCCTCATCGTAGTCAAGGCAGAGAACCTCGAGTGTTTTGCCGATAAGACCAGAGGCAAACTCGTCCATAACGGAGGCCTGAATATCCATAATCAAGTCTGCTCTTCTCTGTGCCTCTTCATAGTCGACATGCGACATCTTTGCTGCAGGAGTGCCCTCCTCGGGGGAGAAGGGGAATACGCCCGCACGCTCAATCTTGGCTTCTCTGAGGAACTCACACAGCTCCTCAAATTCCGCCTCACCTTCACCGGGAAGACCGGCAATAAGGCTTGTTCTCAGAACTACGCCGGGGATGCGCTTGCGAAGCTTTGCAAAAAGCTCGCGGATTTCATCACCCGTACCTCTGCGGTTCATAGATTTGAGAATTGCGTTGTTAATATGCTGGATAGGAATGTCGAGATACTTAACGACCTTCTTATTACTTGCAATCTCGTCGATAAGCTCATCATCAAATTGGTCGGGGTAGAGGTAATGAAGCCTAATCCATTCAATGCCATCAATTTCAGCAAGCTTGTGGCACAGCTGGGCAAGAGAGTGCTTGCCGTATATGTCAGTACCGTAGCGGGTAATATCCTGAGCGATTACGATAAGCTCCTTAACGCCATGTGCGGCAAGGTCGCGAGCTTCCTCAAGGATATTTTCCATAGTTCTTGAGCGGTAGCGTCCGCGGATATATGGGATTGCGCAGAATGCGCAGAAGTTGTTGCAGCCCTCAGCAATGCGCAGATATGCCCAAGCAGGACCGGTGCTGACAACGCGGGGAATTTCATCAACGGGAGCGTTCTGGTCACCGAAGCGTGAAACGCTTTCACCGTCAAATACAGCGTTAACAGCATCAACAATCTCACCGAAGCTGCCGACACCGAGTACGGCATCAATTTCGGGAAGCTCCTCCATAACTGAAGCCTTGTAGCGCTCTGTAAGACAGCCGGTTACAACGATTTTGCCCAATCTGCCGTCTTTTTTAAGCTCAGCCATCTCGAGAATTGTATCAATAGCCTCGCTTTTTGCCGCGTCAATAAAGCCGCAGGTGTTGATGATAACAGCGTCAGCGCCGTCGGGCTCGGGGGTAAGCGCATAGCCTGCCTCGCTCAAAAGATATAGCATCTGCTCGCTGTTAACGAGATTTTTTGCACAGCCGAGCGAAATAAGGGATATAGTTCTGTTCATTAATAATCCTCTTGCGAGTTAAAGTCGTTTAGTGCGTGCTTAATCTGATCCCATGTATAGCCTCGCCTGAAAAGCGCATCAGTAACTTTCTTGACCTGTGCTTTATCATCGGGGTCAGTTAATCTTGTTCTCAAAAACCGTTCGATTTTGTCGTCCTGCTCGGGCATCTCCTCAAGCGCCTCATCCCAAAGCTCACGATCCAAGCCGTGTCGGTTGAGCTCCTGACGAATGCGAGTAATTCCGTAGCCCTTAGCAGCGTAATGGCGTACGACCGAGCCTGCGTAGCTTCGGTCATTAATAAGACCCATTTCGCATAGCCAATCAGCGCAATGCTCTGCATTCTCAGGCATTTCGCCCTTTTCGATTAGCCGCTTGTACATTTCTTTCCTTGACATTGGACGGGCATTGATTATACGCAACGCCCTCGCTTTTGCAAGCGAAAGGGAGGATGCTGAGCAAAGCTCGTTATATTCACTATCGCTTAGCTCAGTGCCCGTATGAATGAATCGGTCAGTCACAACACCGAGCGATGTTTTTAGCTGACTGCCGTCATCAAAGGTAAGTGTAAAGCGCTCGGGTGAGGTTTGCTTCAGCTCAATGATTTTCACTGAGCTCAGCCTTCAAAGTCGTCAGCGGAGATATCAACTGCTCTGCCTGCGGCCTGAGCAGCCTTACGAGCCTGAGGTGCCATAAGCTTGTATGCATTATCGCGAATCTGCTGCTCGAGCTTGTCGCATACATCGGGATTTGAAAGCAGATATTCCTTAACTGCATCGCGACCCTGAATGCGCTGGTCATTGCAGGTGTACCATGCACCTGCCTTGTCAATTAGCTCGAGCTTTACACCGAGGTCAATGATTTCGCCGACCTTGGAGATGCCTTCACCGTATACTATGTCAAATTCAGCCTCTTTGAAGGGAGGTGCGCACTTGTTCTTGATGACCTTTGCACGGGTACGGTTGCCGACCATTTCGCCGCCTACCTTGAGAGTTTCAATTCTACGGACATCAATTCTGACGGATGCGTAGTATTTAAGTGCAAGACCGCCGGGAGTGGTTTCGGGATTGCCGTACATAACGCCTATCTTCTGACGCAGCTGGTTGATAAAGATAACGGTACAGCCGTTCTTGGAAATGCAGCCTGCAAGGCGGCGCATTGCCTGGGACATAAGTCTTGCAAGAGCACCTACAACAGAGTCGCCCATCTCACCCTCGAGCTCAATGCGGGGGATAAGTGCGGCAACAGAGTCAACAACGACAACATCAACAGCGCTGGAGCGTACAAGGCTTTCAGCGATGTCGAGTGCCTGCTCACCGGTGTCGGGCTGAGATATAAGCAGACTGTCAATGTCAACGCCGAGAGCGCGTGCGTATGCAGGCTCAAGAGCGTGCTCAACATCAATGTATGCTGCTTCGCCGCCAGCCTTCTGAGCTGCGGCAACAACATGCAGAGCGAGTGTGGTTTTACCTGAAGCTTCAGGTCCGTAAATCTCAACGATTCTGCCCTTGGGAACGCCGCCGATACCGAGAGCGAGGTCAAGGGAGAGGGAACCTGTTGTGAGTGCTTCTACATTTACGGGAATATCATCGCCCAGACGCATAATTGCGCCCTTGCCGTAGTTCTTTTCAATCTGAGCAATGCAGGTTTCAAGTGCTTTCTTCTTGTCATTTGCCTGGGAGTGGGTGGAGATGGGGACTTTTTTCTTTTCTGCCATTACAATTCACCTCATATTATTCAAAATTCATTTTTCCATTTACCGATGACAACCCGTTCAATACCGAGTGTGTCCTTTAATGTGCTAACTGCAACATATCCTGCTGCAAGGAGCATTTTTTTGACTGCATCAGCCTGGTCTTCACCGACCTCAAACATCATAAGACCGTTAGGACGAAGTGATATAGTCCAGTATTTGATTATAGCGCGATAGAAATCAAGACCGTCTATACCGCCGTCTAGAGCGCCGAGCGGCTCATAATCACGGACTGAGCTGTCAAGTGTCAGAATTTCTTCGCTTGCAATGTACGGGGGATTGGAAACTATTACATCAAAGCTGCCGATGCTCATTGGAGGCCATGTCTTTGCGTCGGCGTGCATTGTGATTATTCTTGAGTTTAACTTATTATCCTTGATGTTCTTGCGGCATACATCGAGAGCAGGGGCGCTGATATCAGCTGCAACAACTCTTACTGCAGGCAGCTCAGAAGCGATTGCGCAAGCAATACAGCCGCTTCCGCAGCAAAGGTCGAGGACTCTGCCGCGCATTCCACAGTGTTTTAGTGCTTCAATTGCTGCACTGACCATAACCTCTGTGTCCATTCGCGGAATGAGAACATCGGGAGTTACTGTCATAGGCAGACCATAGAATTCCCATGAGCCTGAGATATATGCAAGGGGTTCGCCTTTAAGTCTGCGCTCAAGCATTTCAAAGGCTTTGTTTTCAATTTCATCTGATGTGTACAGATACATATCTCTCATAAGCTGCTCGGTTGTTTTTCCGGCAGCTGCTGAGAGCAAAACTCTTGCTTCGAGACCGAAGGCATCAACGCCGCTTTCTCTAAGCTTGCTTCTTACAACAAAATATATGTCGTTATATGTTTTTGGCATATTATTGCTTCCTTTGTGGGTTTACCAGGTATCGCTGCCGATTTCCTCGGGGATTACAAGCTCAAGTGCGCGTATAGCACATTCAATCATGGAGTCATCGGGTTCGTTAGTTGTGATGCGCTGCATCTGCTTTCCGGGCCAAGAGAGAATTGCAGACAGCTTGTTATCGTGTCTGCCGACCCAGCGGTTTATCTCATAGCTGATGCCTACAACAATAGGCAGAACAAGAAGCTTAAGTCCGATTCTTGCCCAAGTGCTTGTAGCTCTTAAGAATGAGCCGACAATGATGCTGATGATGATAACAACAAACAGAAAGCTTGTGCCGCAGCGGGGGTGAAGTCTTGCCTGCGGGCGTACATTCTCAACAGTGAGGGGAAGACCTTTCTCATAGCAGAAAATTGTCTTGTGCTCAGCGCCGTGGTAGGCAAAAAGCCGCTTCATATCCTTCATCTTTGAGCAAAGAATCAAATAAAGGAAGAATATTATCAGCTTCAGTATACCCTCAAAGAGCGTTCTCCAGTAAAAGCTTGCCTTGACGGCAGGGAAGAGACCGACTATGAAGGTCGGAATGAACAGGAAGAGGAACAGTGAAAGCGCAATGCCGAGAATAACGGCAACGCCGATTATAAGCTTCTGAGCAGTTTCATCGGAAAAATGCTCTTCAATCCACTGGTCGAGCTTATCAGGCTCATCCTGCATATCCTCAGGCAGCTGCTCGGCAGAGTAGGATATTGCCTTGACACCGTTGACCATTGAAGAAATAAAGCCGACAACGCCTCTTATAAGCGGCCATGCGAGTATGGGGGAAATCTCCTTAAGAGGTTTAACATCCTCGACCTTTTCGACGAAACCGTCCTCGGTTTTACAGACGATTGCGCGCTTTTTGGGGCCAAGCATCATAATGCCCTCAATCAGCGCCTGACCGCCGATTGATGTCTTAAAGGAGCATGAATTGTTTTCGGAATTTTTAGACATATTAAGCCTCAGTTTTCGGATAGGGGAAGTTTAATTTCGGCAAGGCAGCCGCCGCCTTCTGCGTTTGAGATGCTGAGGATGCCGCCGTGGCGGGTAACAATCTCATTGCATACGGCAAGACCTATGCCGCTGCCGCGGTTTTTGGAGCTGCCCTTATAGAACTTGTTCATTACATAGGGAAGCTCGTTTTCAGGAATGCCGTGACCGTAGTCGCGGATACCGATGACAACATAGTTGTTTTCAAGTGAGAGGAGCGCATCAACTGCCTTACCCTCGCCGCCGTGCTTTGCTGCATTGTCAAGCAAATTGAGAAATACCTGCTTCAGACGCTCGGGGTCACCGGAAATAAGCGGAATATCGTAATCCGGTGCGGTATAGTTAACCTCGATTCCGGCTTCGCGCATAAGATTTCCGTAAGTGAACAGAGAATCCTCAAGCTCAGCGGTAATATCGACAAGCTCGATGCGCAGATTGAATCTGCCATCTTGAATGCGTGTAAACTCAAGCAAGTCGGAGACCATACCTGTAAGACGCTCGGATTCCTTGGAAATAATCTTTACACCGCGCAGCGAATCGTTAACAATAGCAGGGTCATACTGCAGTGTTTCGCTCCAACCCATAATAGCGGTAAGAGGGGTGCGCAGCTCGTGGGAAATCTGGGAAATAAATTCAGTTGTGGTTTTGTCGGACAGCGCAATCTTTGATGACATCTGATTAATCTCATCGGTAAGCTGTCCTATTTCGTTGTCAGCCTGCTTTGTTACCTGAGTACCGTAGCTGCCGGAGGCAATGTTCTTTGCAGACTCTGTCAGAGACTGAATCGGCTTGCTGATATAATGGTCAAACCATATGTTGACCAGAATTATATAAGCACCAATCAGAATGCCAAGTATAACCGCAGGTACAAAAAAGCCGTTTGCCGCAAATGCAATCATGCACGCAGTAAGAACTACGGCAACTATGCTTGATACAAGCAGCTGCAGCTTAAGATTCTTAAAAAACATTCAGCACTTCCAAGTGATAGTTTATCAATAACCCCATTTGTAGCCGAAGCCCCATACTGTGGTAAGGAACTCGGGTTCGGTGGGGTCTGCCTCAATCTTGATACGGAGGCGGCGTATATTAACATCGACGGTCTTGAGCTCACCGGAGAAGTTCTCGCCCCATACGGAACGGAGAATATCCTCACGGGACATAGCCTTGCCCGGATTTTCCATAAACAGCTTCATAAGCTGATATTCAATCTGGGTGAGCTTAAGGCGCTTGCAGTCTTTTTCAAGAGTGCGGTTGCGGGTGTTGAGCAGGAAGGGACCGCTGGTGATTTCAAAGCTGGGCTTGTCGTTGGAATCATCACCGAGGCGACGAACAAGGGCATCTACGCGAGCGGTAAGCTCAGCAGGGGAGAAGGGCTTTGTGACATAGTCATCAGCACCTGTCATAAGACCGGTGACCTTATCAATCTCCTGACTCTTTGCGGTGAGCATAATGATGCCGATTTTTGAGCCTGACGCGCGAATTCTGCGGCAGACCTCAAAGCCGTCGATATCAGGCAGCATTACATCGAGCAGTGCAAGGCAGATATCGGGGTTTTCTTCAAGCTTGCTGAGTGCCTGCATACCGTTCTCAGCTTCAATAGGCTCATATCCGTTGCGGCGGAGGTTAATGACCACAAAACTACGGATATTCGGTTCATCCTCAAGTACGAGTATCTTTTTCATGGTTATGCCTCTTTCAATATATTTTTACGAATATACATTGTAACATAAAAACTTCAAATTTGGTAGTATTAATACAAAAATTTTTATAATGTAGGAACAAAAAGTTACACAAACAAATGCTTGAAATATCGGCCCTTTTGGTTTATACTGTTTGAGCACGCCGGTGTGATGGAATTGGTAGACGTGACGGACTCAAAATCCGTTGGTGGCAACATCGTGTGGGTTCGAGTCCCACCACCGGCACCATATAAAAAAACGGGTATCCGATTTCGGATACCCGTTTTGCATTGTTAATTAATGATGCTCGTTTGTGCCCTTGTCGCCGACGCCGAAGTGAAGCTCCTTCATACCCTCAACCTCGTCGCAGATGTCCTTAAGCTGACATACATTGCAGTCAGTGGGGAGACCTTCCATAATGTGAGTAAGGGTGTTAGTAATCTCGTCGACCTTCTTGGAGTTTTCAAGCATTGCCTTGTAGTCAAGGTCGGGGTCGGTAACGAAGATAACGGTTACATTCAGAACATTGGGGTTCTTCTTGTATTCGTCGATGTAGCGGTTGCCGACTTCCTCGAAGCTGATGCCTCTTCTGAGTGCCTTCTTGCTTACGCGAACCTGCTCACGGTGGCTTTCGGGGGACATACGGACCATGTAGCCCTCGGGGTAAACATGGTACTTGCTGAACTCGATATCCTTGAGAGTACGGTAAACCTCTTCGTCTTCGCCCTCGAGAACGCCTACGCGAAGCAGAACTATTCTTGCAAAAGGAGTGTCCTTCTTAATCTGCTTGAGGTCGGGTCCATAAAGAAATACCTGGTCCTTATTTACAAGCTCGGAGCTTGTTGTGGTACAGATATAGTTGGAAGAGCCGAGACCGAGTGCGCCGAGCTCATAAGCTGCGTCACGCTGAAGAACGAGTTCTGCGGAACCAAGGTCGTTCCATACTCTTCTGGGATTGTAGTCCCATACCTTTGCTTTGCCCTTTGAGAGAATTTCTTTTGTAGAATTAATGATACCGTTATAAAGCTCCATATTTTTTCTCCTTTAGAGTTACTTTCTGAGTATATTATACCTTGCGGAAGATGTGAAAACTGTAGAATTTGCTACAGTTATTTTGAGATGTTAAAAAAATTACATTCTTTTTATATTAAAGCAGAAAATGATTGAAAATAAAAGCATTTTATTAGATTTTGTTACAAAATCATAAAATTGTATAATAAAAAAGCCACCCAAATGGGTGGCTTTAATTATTAAGCTTCTTGCTGTTTGATTTGCTTATTCAGCAGTTTCATTTCACCGAATACAAGTATGCCGACGGTAATTGCGGCAAGAGTATCACCGATGGGACCTGCGTAGAGAAGACCCTCGATGCCGATGAGTCTGCCCATAATGAATGCGCTGGGCAGGAAGTAAATCAGCTGACGGGTAAGGGTTGAAAGCATTGCCTTGCCGGGCTTACCGATTGACTGGAAGAAGATACCTGAGGGAATAAGGAAACCTGTAAGGAATATAACGCCGAGGAAGATTTTGAAGCACTTGAGTGCGTACTGATTATAAAGCTCGCTCTCCTGGCCGAAGAGGTCAATGATACTCTGCGTAAACAGCTGGAAGCAGGCCCAGCCGATAATTCCGAGAGTAAGACCGACAGCGACAGTGCGCAGATATGTACCCTTAACGCGCTTGTAGTTTTTCGCACCGTAGTTGTAGCCGACGATGGGCTGACTGCCGATGCCGAGACCGACCATAATGCTGATGATTATAGAATTGACCTTCATTACAATACCCTGCGCCGCAAGGGGGATATCGGGACCGTAAATGCTTTGTGCGCCGTAGGTAACAATGAGGTTATTCATGCAGATAACAACGATGGTTGAAGCAAGCTGAGTGAAAAAGCTTGAAATGCCGAGGGGAATGAAGGAAAATACGGTCTTGCTGCGAAGCTTTGTGCATTCCATTGTGAACTTTACACCCTTGAGGTGGGGAATGTAGGCAACGCACAGGCAAAGGTTTACAAACTGACCGATGATGGTTGCGAGTGCTGCGCCCTGAACACCCCATTTGAGTCCGAGGACAAACCATGCGTCGAGAATGATGTTTAGGAAGCAGCCGACAAGGTTTGAAATCATGGCGTATCTGGGATTGCCCTGTGCACGAATAATGCTGTTTACCGACATACTTATGCATACGAAAGGTATGCCGATAAGCGTTATGCGAGCGTACTGACGGGCGTATGTATATGTAAGCGGGTCAACGGTTGTACCGCCGCAAAGACGGAGAATGGGGTCAAGGAAAATCTCAGTTATGAGAGTGAGCAGCAGACCTGCAATAAGTGCAACTGCAATACCGTTACCCATTGCCCTTGTTGCTTCCTCATAGTTTTTCTGACCGAGCTTCAGACTGAAATAAGCAACGCAGCCGTCTGCAATCATAGTACCGATTGCCATAGAGAAGGTTACAAACGGGAAGGTAAGATTGGTTGCAGCATTACCCAGCATACCAACACCCTGACCAATGAAAATCTGGTCAACGATGTTGTAGATTGAGTTAACCACCATTGATGCAATCGCAGGTAGTGCAAATTTTAGCATAAGCTTGACGATGGGTTCCTTTTCGAACATCGCAAGCGAGTTTTCCTGATGCATTTCAAGTCACCTTACATTGTTTTTAGTCGATTTTGCTATTATATCACGATAAAATATTATTGTAAATATCAACAAAAGAAAGATATAAAATTTAGTTAAGTTGTAGTATGAGAACTAATTATTACTTCGATTTCTATACAGAAAAACATTCAGATAAGCGCCAATAAGGATAATATACATACACCAGTACATCCAAAGCAGTGAAATTACTATTCCGGCAAGGCTGCCATAGGTGCTGTAATTGCCTCCGTTTTTCAGATATAGTGAAAACAACCATGTGAAAATCAGCCATGCAGCAGAGGCTGCGGAGGCACCGGGCAGCAATGATAATAAGCTGAGTTTAATATCGGGCACCCAATGATACATCAAAACAAAAATGACTGTCAGAATTACTGCAGCTACCACAAGTCTTAGGTTAAAAATCAGATGGATTACAGGTGAAAATACAGAAACTTGTGCAATGTGTTCGCTGAAAACAAGCAAAATCAGCAGTGCAATCATTGCGGTAACGAGACCAACAGTATACAGACACGCAAGCAGACTTCTGCGAATATATGAGCTATAACGAGGGCTATCGGCAATGTCCTCAATGCCGCGTATCAGCACCGAAAATGCCTGACTTGACAGCCATACGGACAGTATAAGGGAAATCGGCAATACAGCGTCATTTCTGAGGTAAATATCGTTTATTGCGCTTACGATAATTGCTTGCAATGCGTTCGGAATATAGTCGTATATAATTCCGAATAATCTTTCCTGCGACAGCTTTGTATAGGGCAGAATCGTACTGAGCAGCGCAACAAAAGGCACAAGCGATAAAAACATATAAAACGCACTTGCCGCAGCGTGAGCGTTAATATTGTTCTCGCTTATGCCATTGTTGAATTTGCGGATTTTTCTGAAAAAATGCTTCATATTTACCTAAAAAAGTACCGCTTCCCAATGGGAAGCGGTATTAATATTCTTAAACTATTCTATTCAAAAATTACGGAATTATTCAGAGGCTGAGCAGGAAATAAGCAATGGGAATTGAGAAGAGCAGACTGTCCATTCTGTCCATAACGCCGCCGTGACCGGGAATAAGGTTGCTGTAGTCCTTAACGCCGCACATGCGCTTTACAAGTGAAGCGGCAAGGTCACCGACCTGACCGAAGCTTGAGCAGACCAAAGCGGTGAACATGCAGGACAGAAGAGAAACATCAAAGCTTGATTTAAGAGCAAAGTAGGCAATTCCACCAACAATTGTTGCGGCAACTGCACCGGTAGCGCTGCCCTCGACAGTTTTCTTGGGACTTACCTCGGGCGCAAGCTTGTGCTTGCCAAACCACTTGCCGCCGAAGAGTGCAAATGCGTCGCATGCCCATGTGGAGATGCAGCCTACGGTGAAAATGGGTACCCAGTCGGGGCGAAGCGCCAGCTTGAGAATGATTAAGAAGGGAACAACGGGGTATACAAGCACAGCAAGACTTGCCAATGCGCCGGGACCGCGTATATCCTTCTTAGTAACACCAGCGGTAAGAAAAGCAAATATGGCAAGGAAAAACAAGGCCTCGCTGAAAGCGTAGTCGGCTTTATAATAAATGCCGATTGCAGCCAAAGCGGCAAATATGTACAGCAACCATGCTGCGCACTTGATTTCCTTCTGACCGATTGCGTTGCACATTTCACGGATTGCAAGAATCATTGCCGCAGCAATGAACAATGCTCGTGTTATCGGGGACAGAAGGAAACAGGTTACAACGATAATAATAAGTACAATTGCGGAGATTACTCTGGTCTTCAATTAAAATCCTTCTTTCACACAGAGAGTATAGTTTGAAGCTTGTCGATTTCGTCATCAATATATCATAAACACAAACTATGCACAACCGAAAAAGGCCTATTTATATAAAAATTTCAAAATAGAATGTACTTAAAAAATTAAACTTGTTTTTTTGCAAAAAAAATGTGATACTTGATATAAAATTCCGTCTTAATATTTAGATAGGAGAAATGATTTGGACGACCGTAGTATTGTAGAGCTTTTTCTGCAGCGTTCAGAGGAAGCGATATTACAAACGAATAGCAAATATGGTCGATACTGCCACCGCATTGCTTATAATATTCTCGGCAATGATGAGGATAGCGAAGAGTGCGTGAACGATGCATTAATGCGTGCGTGGGGCAGTATCCCGCCCAATGAGCCTACATCTCTTTCGTCTTTTATCGGAAAGATTACCCGCAACCTTGCGTTGGATAAGCTGAGGCACAGAAACAGCGATAAGAGAGGAGGCGGCGAGGTGCCGCTTGTTCTCGATGAGCTGGCTGAGTGCATATCCGGTAGTGATGAGCTTGAGCGGCGCGAGGATTCGGCTGAGATTACCGAGGCGCTGAATGAGTTCCTTGAGGGGCTTAACAGTGTCGAGCGCGGCGCGTTTATGAGAAGGTATTGGATGATGGAGCCTATTGCCGCTATAGCCGAGCGATACGGCATATCTGTTTCCAAAACAACAACAATGCTGTTCAGATTAAGAGGCAAGCTGAAAAAGCATTTTATGAAAGAAGGAATTTCTCTTTGAAACGAGAAGATCTGCTAAAACATATAGGTTCAGTTGATGACCGCTTCATAGATGAACTTTTTGATGAAAGCATTGAGGTATCTGCAAAGCGTGTATCCCGTATGAAAGGCTGGCGCGCTCTCGCCGCTTCACTTGCGGTCGTTATTGCCGGTACAGCTGCAATGCTTGCAGGCATTGGCGGAGTCGATTCGGGTATTGTTGAGCTCGGACAGCATATTATGCAGCTGCCTATGGCAAGCAATACCGTGCTTATGCTTGATGTTAATCCGAGCCTGAAGATTGAGATTAATGACAGAAATGTTGTTGTTGCCGTTGAACCGCTTAATAAGGATGCAGAGAAGGTTGCTGCAGACATTGATGTTGTCGGTAAGAAATATGAAACAGCGGTAAAGACAACAATGAATGCGCTGAAGGATAAGGGCTACATTTCAAACCTGAAAAACTCTGTCCTTGTTTCTGTACTCGATAAGGATGAGCAGAGAGCGGACAAGGTACGCCAATCTGCGGTCAATGCAATCAAAGATATTGAAAACCAGGTTGATTACGGATTCTCAATAATAAGCCAGACAATGACAAACGAAAAGAATCTAAAAGACCTTGCTGAAAGCCATAATGTATCAACCGGAAGAGTTTTACTCATTTCAAAGATATGTCATGAGCGCTCGGATTTAAGCTTTGATACACTTGCAAAAAACAATATTCAGACCATTAACCAGCTTATGGTTTACATTGGCGCTCCCGAAGACATTGATATTGTCGGAAGTGTAGCCGGTGTTGTACCTGATAAGTACCGCGATAAGGTAAATCTTGATGACCTCAGCACAGAAGAGGTTGTGAAATTCACAAAAGCGTTGTCTGACTTCTATAATAAGCTTACTGAATACTACAGTGAAAGCGATGTTGCAAAGCAGATTGGTTATGTGCTGAACATTGCTGAAGGCAAAAGCGAAAGCGGAGAAAAGCTTTGGGGCATAATTGCTGAAAGCAGAAATCAGCTTGTCGGGAGCAAGGGCGCGATAATAAATGTCGGTGACGATTCCGTAAGTACATGGTATGACCAAAAGAATATCGGAAAAGTTACTCAGTTTATAAGCGAAGTAATTAAAAAAGCTGCATAAAGAAAAAAGTAAACCGCCTCAGGCTAAGCCTGAGGCGGTTATTTGTTATGTTCTGATAATCGGGATTGTATCAACAAATGTTGAGTTGAAGCGGTAAATTACTGCCGCAACCTGTGCACGGGTTGCCATTCCCTTAGGTTCAAGAGTTGTCTCAGAGGTGCCGAGAATAATCTTTGCACCGACCGCCCACTGGAAGGGCTGCGACATACCGAGAGAAATCTGAAGAGCATCGGAGAAGCCTAGGATGTTTGTTGAGTCATACTGAGCAACATCAACGCCCACATAATTCTTAGCATATCTGAACAGAATTGCAACGAGCTGTTCTCTGATGACCATATCACCGTAGCCGAAGGTGCCGTCACCGTAGCCGTTAATTATACCGAACATTGTTGCCCAACGGATTGCATCATACGCATAGCTGGACTTGGGTACATCGGTAAAGTGCTGACCTGCGTCACTCGGAACAATGGGACTGCCCGCCATTCGCCAAAGAACGGTTACCAGCATCTCTCGGGTCATTGCGTCTTCGGGGGAGAAGGTAGTTTCTGTGGTGCCGTTGAAGAAGCCTGCGGATGCTGCGTAGCAAATGCTATCGTAGTACCATTCGCTCTTTGAAACATCCTTAAACGGTGATGTCCAGCTGTAATACGAGTCGTTGGTAGGCTTGGAGAACAGTGCAACAATGTTGTGCTCACGGCTGATGCTGATAAAGGTATAGCAGCTATCCTCGTCAAGCTCAACGGGCTTGCCGTCAACAAGCACAGTGGTTATGGAATAAGCGGCGTCGGGAGTAATCTTATATGTGAGGTTTTCACCCTTTGCCGCATAGATAGAATCGGGAGAAATAGTGCCGCCATTTGACTGAATAACGGTGATGGGGATGTTATATATCGGCTTATCCTCAGAATAAGTATCATCACCGGGGTATGGGTCTGCGCTTTCACCGAGAGACCACTGGGCAGTGAAGGTTTTTTCCTTCTGGACGGTTACCCTGCCGCCTGCGGGGTATGTTGTTGTACCGTCAGACCAGCCTTTAAGCGTGTAGCCTTCCTTGTAGATGTAGGGGAGAGTGACAACGCCGCCGTCGTCCTCAAATACACCGACCATCTTAATGCCTGTGTTTCTGTCAAGGATTGCATTACCGATTTTAACGCTGCCGTAGTTCATAATAACAGCGCCGCCGGTTGTACGGATTCTTGCATTCGGTGCAACAACAAGCGTTGCGTGAGACTGAATTGCAATAGTGCTGCCACCGGGAATTCCGTGAGGATTGCCGCTGTCAATGGTTGAATTTACAATGAAATCGCCGTTTTCAAAGCTGAGGTTGTATGCTTCGGCAGTACCGTTCTCAACGGGCATAGAGCGGAATACCAAGCTGCCTGTTCCGTAGAATTCGCTATTGCAGTTTGCCTCGGCATCCTTCTTTGCGAACATAAAGAGGGAATAATCATTCTTCTCTTCGTTCCAAACAAGAATCTTGCCGCCTTCCTTGACGGTATAGTATCCGTCAAGCTGCTGCATACTTTGCAATTTTACTTCTGATTTAATAACAGCTGAGTAATTGTCCGTGAGAAGTCTTACATCACTGTCAAGAGAAACATCATCGCGTACATAGAAAACGACATTTGTTGCAAGCGTTACATCACCGCCGCCCTCTGTGTCGTTTGCGGCATTAATTGCCTTGATTACGGAATAATACTCCTGACCGTTGAAGTAAGCCTGTACTGATGCATGGTCCTTTTCGCCCATGGTATTGGATGCGGAAAGGAGAACGGGGAAGAGTGCAACGCCCATTTCAAGGTACTCAGCGGTGTTGCCTATAACCCAGTAGCAGTAATTGGTTTCGGGATGTGCGTCAACATAGAGCTTGAGTGCGCTGAGAACATTTCTGGTTTCTGTACCTTCAACATTTACATACTCGTGAAGTATGCAGGCGGAGCTTGTGCCGTTGAAGTACTGGACATTTGACGCAACGGGAGTTGAACCGCCGCTGTATGCTTGCTGGCAGGTGCCGTACAGATAATAGCAGTACTTGATTTCGGTTGCAAATGCATAGCCTGCGATTGCGCCGTAAGCATCAACGCTCATAACCTCGCCGTAGCTTGTGCAGTTTACAATTGTACCGCCGTTTGCACCACCGACGATGCCGCCTGCGTTGCCGTCAAGAGCGTTGACTATGCAGGAGGACCAGCAGTTTGCTATAGTACTGAAGTTGAAGTCACCAACGATACTGCCTGCGTTCAGACCGCCTCTGACACTGCCGCAGATGCCGAGGTTTTTAATGGTTGCACCCTGGTTTACATGGCCGAACAGACCCTGGTCATCAGCACTTGTGTCAATGTAAAGATACTTGATTGTGTAGCCCTGACCGTCAAATATACCCTGGAACGGATAATTAACATTGCCGATAGGTGTCCATGAGTTGCCGTCAATATGATACTTTGCGCTCATATCAAGGTCGCGGGTCATAAAGAAGGTGATACCCTTTGTCTTGTAGCCCTTAAGTACATACTGCTGCAGTGCTTCAAGGTCATCAAGACCGTTGATGCTGTAGTAGCAGCCTTCGATACCGTCAGACTCGGAAAGCAGAAGCTGCTTCATTGTAGAGGTTGCGGTATAGTCACCGGTGTAGTCTTCGTTCTCAAGTGAGCCCTGATACTCACCGGGGGACATCAGTCTCGGGTAATGACCGGTCATGCCCTCAGTGCCGATTATTCCGGCAGAATTGTACCAACCGCTGTACTGAGAGTTGTTCTGAGCGCGAACCCAGGCGTTGAGTGCGTCAAGAAGATTATCGGTCTGAAGTTCTTCAACTGCTACTGCGCGCTCGAGAGTGCACTGATAATCGTCATTGAAGAAGCTTGAGGTGAAGGTAATAATCTCAACCTCGGAGGAAGAGGCAGCGTGGTTGTATCCGACGGGAGTGGTGTCCTTGAGATAGTAGCAGTTCTTTACGGTGCAATCGCTCTGAATCTCGCCTGCAATACCGCCTGCATCGCAGGTTTCACCGCCGTAGCAAAGCAGAGCGCCGTAGGATACGCAGTTTTCGATTACCGTTTCGTCTGCACGACCGACAATACCGCCGGTTTCGGATTCGGACTGAATGCTAACTGCTGCCCAGCAGTTTTTGATTGTAGAGTGGTCGGAGCGACCGACAATACCGCCGCAGTCATATTCGCCGACGATGCCGCCGGTAACACCGAGGTTTTTGATAACGGCATCTCTGATTCTGCCGAACAGACCGACATTATCGCCCTTTTCATCGTAGATGTAGAGGTTTGAAACAGTGTAGCCGCAGCCGTCAAAGGTGCCGCGGAAGATGTAAGTGTATGAATCTGTATCGGTGATATGATGGTCACAGCCGATGGGAAGCCAGCCTTCTGCATCATTTCCGAGTGCGCGAATTGAGATATCAATATCCTTGGTAAGATAGAAGGTTGCGTTCTTGGTGCTGTGGTTTTCCTTTACAAACTGAGCAAGAAGCTGAAGCTCCTTTGCAGTGGAAATACTGTAATGACCGCCCTGAATTGCATCGCTTGCACTATCGTAAAGCTCGGTCATTGTAGCGGTTTCGCTGTAGTGCACATTATAAGGATTGACATCATTGTCAATATCAATGTGGGGCTCGTCAACATGGGTGACTCCGGACCTGTCACCGGGATAAAGGTGGGTGGGGTGGTTGCCCTGGATTCTTGCAATGCCGTCTAAAGAATCATCGATTTTCCATGAACGGTAGGAAGTATCGGTTGCAAGATAGTTGACCCAATGGTTGAGAACATTAAGAAGCTTTACACCTGATGCGCTTCCTACAACAACGGAGCGCTCAAGAGTGAAGTCGGAGCCGTCCTTTGAGTAGGAAAGAACGGCGGTCTGTGTTCCGCTTGATTCACCGCAGCCGCTTGCGCAGTCGGTGGGATAGTAACAGTACTTGATTGTAGTTGAGCTTGAGCAGGAGCCGACAATGCCGCCTACATGGCTGTCACCGGATATGGTAGCAAAGTTTGCGCAGTTAAGAATCTGTGCTGCGCCTGCCTTACCGACAATACCTCCGATGCGGTCCTTTGAGACCATCTCACCGCCGAACCAGCAGTTGGCAACTGTGCCACTCGAGAGAACACCGACAATGCCGCCGCAGTTATCGCCGCCGTCAACAAGACCCATAACACCGACATTCTTAATCAGTGCATTTGTATCGTCAACATAGCCGAAAAGACTCTGCGCATTTGTGATTTTGTTTATGTAAATATCGGTAAGGACATAACCCTGACCGTCATATACACCCTTAAATGCACAATCATCATCGTCACCGATAGGAGTCCAGCTGTCAACGGTTTTGGTGACAACAATATCCGCGGTCTGGAAGAAGGTGACCTCCTGGGTGTTGTAGCCCATATTTACATAGTCTCTGAATTTCTGAAGCTCTTCAGTGCTTGAAATACTGTAGAAGCCGCCCTTAACCGCATTTTGCTTGGATTCAGACAGTGCTGTCATAGTAGAGGTGGCAGTGTAATAGCTTTCCTTGGGGACTATATAGTTGGGATACAGAATGCTGGGATAACGGCCGTCAGTTCGTGCCTTTGCCGAGGTGCTGGTGTCATATATCCATTCACGGTAGTTTGAGGACTTGTCCTGAAGGTCAATCCATTCGTTGAGAAGCTTGATTAAATCGTCTGTATCTTTATTGCCGACTGTAAGTTCCTTTTCAGTCAGAACCTCAGTGCTGCTGGAGGAAAAGCGGAAAACAGAGTGGGAGCTTGAACTGCTCGAATTACCGACGGATTTGTCAGCACTGTAGTAAACATAGTAGGAATACTCAACGGCAGATGAACCGTTAAGGTCACCTGCAATTGCACCGGCATTTGATGTACCGTAAATATAGCCGTAGTTGCAGCAGTTGCTGATGGTGCCGTTCTTTACATTTGCAGCAATACCGCCGACGGTGAAGGTGCCGGTTACATCAACTGCATTCCAGCAGTTGGCAATCTTTGCGTCTTCAAGATTTGCTGCAATACCAGCACAAGAGCCTTTGCCATTAATCTGACCCTCAACACCGAGGTTTTTAATCTCAGCAGCTGAGCCTGCGACAAAGCCGAACATTGCATAGTCGCTGCCTGCGTCACTGTTTTCGAGGTTGAGTACAGCAAAGCCGCAGCCGTCAAAGACACCCTTGAAAGCAAGTGAAGCCTTGCTTGCAATCGGAGTCCATTCTTTATCTGCAAGGTTAATGTCCGATGTGAGGTAGAAGGTTGCACCCTCTGTAGGCTTGCCGCCGTTTACATACTCGGCAAAGGCCGCAAGCTCATCATAACCGGAAATGCTGTAGCTGCTGCCGGAAGCGGCATCCTCGCCGGACTCTGCCAGCTCGGACATAGTCTTTGCGGGACTGTAGCCGCAGGCATCCTCTGCATAGGCGGGGAACACTCCTGCGGTTCCTACAAGACCGAATAGCAAAACTACGGTAAGAACCATGCTTATAAACCGTTTAACTTGTGAATTCATGCTAATCCCTCCGGGAAGGTATAAAGATACACAGTTAGATTATCATAAAAATTCAAAATAATCAATTAACAAACAATTAATTTAGTTTCGACACAATACAGTTGAAACTGATACGGGTTTGTGTTATAAATATTAAGAAAAGTCAGATAAATATCAATTTATAAGGTATAGTTGAGGAGCAGTAATTATTTATGTCAAAAGTCAAATATATTCTCGTAATTATATTTGCGGTTATACTCGTTGCTGCGGGCGGCATATATATTTATTTAACCCATTTCGCACCGCTTAAGCCCGAGCATGACACTGCTATCAGCGTTTGGTATGTAAATGACGATGCCATGTGGAGTAATTTCTCCAGAACCGCAAACGATTATAACGCTGATGAGGGCGCCGAATACGGTATTACCGTAAAAACAAAAGCCTTTGCAAGTCAGGCTGATATGTATGATAAGATTTGCAAAATCATTGATGAGGGCGGCGAGCTGCCCAATATAACAGTATGTGATACAGACTTTTCCGCATATATGAATAAAAAGGGTGTTCTTTCAGACCTGAATTCATACATGAGAGGCTGGGAAATGTCAGCAATTAGCTCGGATATGATTGAGGCAGCAACGGCAGGAGAGTGCCTTACCTCTGTACCGATTGCTTCCGAGGCAAATGTGTTTATGGTAAATACAGAGCTGTTTTCAGATGCTGATGCTATTTCCACCTTCGAAAAGCTTTGCGCTACGGCAGACGAATATTATTCAAGAACAGGCAACAGCTTCTTTACAATTTCGGACTACTCCTTGTTCTTCAGAACTGCATCAGCAGAGCTTAATGATGAGTTTGATGCGGTCAGCCCGCATGACAGCAACAATAAAAACAGTAAGTACATATACAAGCTGCTTGCGGAGAGTGCGTATAACAGAGGCTTCAGCGCAGTTGACTCTGATGCCGCAAAGCAGGTTGCCGACGGCAAGCTTGCAAGCGCAATTGTATCCTCGGCAGATGTGATGCAGTATGCCGAATATATGAATCCGGACTCAATTGAGTTCTACAAATACCCGTGCATGAAGGACGGCGACAATGTCTATGTCGAGAAGGTTACGGGTGCTGCGGTAGCTAAAGCGGACGAGGACTCCGTTCGAGCATCTGTGTTGTTCCTCAAATGGTTCGTATCGGAGAAGATTAACGCACGCTTTGTAGGCGACAGCGGCTATACCCAGGCAATCGGAGTTATTACCGATGAGCCCGAGTATGAGGTATATTCCAAGCTGATGAGCGCAGTAAACGCCCTTAAAACAGATGGCGAGCAGCACATATACCCCGCAAGTGCGGCATATTCCGAAAACAGCCGCAATTTTGATAATGTAATGAAAGCAATAATGGGCTCACTAAGCTAAAATATAATAAACATAAAATACACAAAAACATATGAGGTGAAAAAATGGAAGGATTCAGAGTACTCGAGATTAAAAAGAGCGTATTCGAGAATAATGACCGTGAGGCAGATAAGCTCAGGGAAGAGCTTAAGAAGGAAAAAACTTTTCTTCTTAACCTGATGTCTTCTCCCGGTTCAGGCAAAACCACTACTCTCAAGGCAACAATCGCTGCACTTAAGGACGAGATGCGTATCGGCGTTATGGAAGCGGACATCGACTCCGATGTTGACGCACATACTATTGCAGAAACCGGCGCAAAGGTCATTCAGCTTCACACCGGCGGTATGTGCCATCTTGATGCAGGTATGACCAAGCAGGGTCTTGAGGGCCTCGGCACCGAAAATGTTGACTTTGCAATTCTTGAAAATGTCGGCAACCTCGTTTGCCCCGCAGAATTTGATACCGGCGCAGTTAAGAATGCAATGATTCTTTCTGTTCCCGAAGGCCATGACAAGCCTTTGAAGTACCCGCTTATGTTCTCAATCTGCGATGTGCTTCTCGTAAATAAGATTGATGTTATGCCTTACTTCAACTTTGACCTTGAGGCATGCAAGCAGTATGTCACCAAGCTCAACCCCAACATCAAGATTATTCCCATTTCCGCAAGAACAGGCGAGGGAATTGACGAGTGGGCAGATTGGATTCGCGAGCAGGTTAAAGAGTGGAATAAGTAATCAGCCATAAAAATACGGCAGTTGAGTTAAACTCAACTGCCGTTTAGCTTTTTTATATCATGTCGGCTCGTATGCCTTGCCGATTTCGTTACCGTCTGCATCGTAGTCAATGCATTCCATAAGCTCGGGGTCAACGCGACTCTGCTTTTTTATAGTCATACCAACGCCCTGATTATTGAATACCCAAATGTAATTTCTCCATGCACCGGGGTCTTTTTTTCTGAAAACCGTGGTTTCGTTCAGCCTGCAGAACTTTGCGCGGCCCTCGGGAGTGTCGAGCAGGTCACCCTCACCGGTATAGAAAAGCTCCTCATTGTAGTGGTAATTATCTTCTTCCTCAATGGATTTTAAGGTCTCTTCTCTGGACATAGTATTACCTCCGTATTTTTTTGTAATTGTAGCACGATATTGCGTATGTTTCAAGACCGAGGAAAATATAATACTTCAAATATTGCAATTGTTGCACAATTAGTGAAAATTTGTTAATATGCTTAACGAAATTATTATGCGAGCGGTATGCTCCGCTGAGTATATCTGCTTGTCTATTACATACTAAACTAAGTGAAATGTAAAAGGATAGTGTATTAATTTGCAAAGCTTATTCGGTAAATGTCAGATGACTGCAAGCAAAGCTTGGAACAGCAAATACTTTCTGCCCGGTCTGTTCCTGTTTTCAGTACTTTCATTAATCACGCATACTCAGCTTGCGGGTATGTTTATACTGTTGGCTCTTACGGTGCTGCTGCTTGTATTCTGCGATGACCTTATGTCAATAGTATGCCCCGTTTTCTGCGTTTTGCTTCTTTCAACGGAGTTCTATGTAGATTACACGGTGCTGACACCATATGTTCCGTATGCAGTAGTGCCTTTCGCGCTTGCACTGCTGTTCAATCTGATTTATTACTGCAAGCCGCTTGTAAAGGGCAGGTTCACCAAGGCAATGCTTGCGGTGTCGTTCGCACTTGTATTCGGCGGAGTTGGCATAATCTCGAAGGAAGAGTATTTCAGACCTGTAAGTCTTTACTATATGCTCGGACTCGGTGTGGCTATGCTTATTCTGTATCTGCTTATTCTCTCAAGGCTTGTAAATGAAAGAGAGTATAACAGAACAGAGCGCCTTGCTGATATAATGTATATTGCGGGACTTGTTGCATCGGCGATTGTACTTGTGTTCTATATCAAAAACTTCCAGGACTTCTTGGAAAAGGGCAGCGTTTTGTATTACAAGCCGAGAAACTATATTGCAAGCGTAATTCTTATGACTATGCCGGCATCGTGCCTGCTTGTAAACCGTCGCAGAATTCACCTTATTGGTTTTGCCGCAATGTGCGCTGCGCTTTTATTCAACGGCTCAAGAAGCGGACTCCTTTTTGGTGCAATGGTAGGCTTTGTCTGCGGCGTTTATATGTGCTATCTGCGAAAGGATAGTCTTAAACAGCGCCGCTGGTATAACTGGATGTTCGTAGCAATTGTTGCAGTGCTAAGCTATGTCGCATTCAAATACCTTCCGATACTCTATTCAAGCCGACTTATTGACGGAAACTTTATTTCTTCAAGCGAAACAAGGGTTAGCTTTATAGAATTGGGATTAAGAGATTTTATAACCTATCCCATCAGCGGCATAGGCATCGGAAATCTGAAAAATGTTGCAACTTTCAAGGCCATAATCCCGGGAAGCATTGTATTCTACCACAATGTTATTATCCAGGTTGCAGGTTCTATGGGCATTATCGGCATTATGGCATACAGCCTGCTGTTCGGCGAGCGTATGCGACTTATAATTCAGAATCTTCATTCACCGTCTGTGATTTTCGGCTTCTCATATGCGGCAATTCTTGCGATGTCAATGACAAACCCCGGAATCTTCTGCCCGTTCCCCGAGGCAGGACTGCTGACTCTTATGTTTGCGGTAATGGAAAGTGAGTATAATAAGCAAAAGGAAATAGAGAGTTCAATTTTGGAGGAAACAGTATGAAAAAGCTAATCTGCGCATTATTAGCCCTTGTAATGCTCGTTTCACTAATGCCGGTGTCAGCGTTGGCGCAAGAAGCCGAGTACGAAACTGTTACCGGCACTGTTATGTTCAATGCAGGCCACGACGATATGGAAACAAACCATCCGTGTCCGTTTACCTACAGCGATGCATATTTTACCGATTCCGGCTATACCTACCGCCAGGACCTTGCAACCGCAACAATGGTAATGTGCCTTGCCGCAGGCAACGATGCCGAACCTGAAAAATATCATGAGGGTCCGGGCAATCTTATTGATTTCCTCAGTCAGATAGGCTTTGAGGACTTCGAGTGCAACAATGATTTTGTTGAGCGACCCGACAGAAACACCTTCGGTGTTGGCATTGCAAACAAGGAAATCACCGTTGACGGCGAAAAGTGCACAGTTATTGCCATCGGTCTTCGAGGCTGCGGTTACTATGCCGAATGGGCAGGGGACTTCAATGTAGGCGCAGAGGGCGAGCACACAGGCTTTGCAATCTGCCGCGACAAGGCACTTGCATTCCTGCAGGAGTACCTTGCAAAGCACACTGAAATAACCGGCAGAATCAAAATCTGGTGCACGGGCTACAGCCGCGGTGCAGCAGGAGCAAATATGCTTGGCGGCAGACTTGATGATATGCTTCTTGCAGGTCAGCCGATAGGCGATAATGTAACACTTTGCACCGATGATATGTATATCTATACCTTTGAGGCACCTATGGGCGCTGAGAGCAGTAAGCTCGGTGACGGTGTATACAACAACATCCATAATATCGTTAACTACAACGATATGGTTGCAAAGGTAGCTCCCGAATGCATGGGATTCGGCAGATACGGTGTTGACCATGTTCTGCCAAGTGCAAAGCTCGACTCGAATTACTATGAACTCAAGGCAAATATGCTCGAGGTTTTCTCCACCTTTGAAAACGCTGGTGACTACAGAATTGATAATTTCAAGTATATAACCGTGACCCCCGGCGCAACCATATCCAAGATTATCAACAGCAAGCAGGGCAATACAATGACTCAGGGCGAGTTCCTAGATATTCTTATCGGGAAGCTCTTTACTGAGGTATTCACCTCAAGAGAAGAAGTATATGCGGCGCAGGATGACCTTCAGGAGCTTGTTCTTCCGCTTATCGGAACATATCCCGACCAGTATGAAACCTTAGTCAAGAACCTAGCCAAGAATTGCGTAATGAACCTCGGTGAGTTCATCTATGTTATCGAAAACAAGTCCAACGAAGAGATAATCATGTACGCAGCGGATATGCTGCTTGACGCAATGCGCGACGCAGGCATTACCGAGTACAACGCACAGCAGGTCAAGGAAATGATTGCCCCGCTTATGACCGTTGTCATCAAGCTTGCGGTCCGTTGCCCCAACGAGTTTGCAACGCTTCTTTACAACATAATCGGCATTATGTCCGCCCACTACGGCGAACTCGGTATGGCGTGGATGATGACAATTCCCGATGACTATATGACAAGCAAGCAGGGAACACCCGTTACCGTTTCAATGCCTTACACCGATGTTAATATCGGTGAGTGGTTCTATGACAACATCAAGTACTGCTATGAAAACGGCTTTATGAACGGCACAGATATAAACGCATTCAGTCCCGATACAACCGTAACTCGCGGGCAGGTTGTAACCGTTCTGTACCGCATGGCAGGCTCACCCGCAGTTGACGGTGTGACTTGCCCGTTTACAGATATCAAGGGCGCTGACTACGAAAACGCAGTAATCTGGGGCTACAACGCAGGCATTGTCAAGGGCTTTGAGGATAACACCTTCCGTGCAGACGAAAGTGTTACCCGTGAGCAGCTGAGTGCCTTTATATTCCGCTATGCCAATGACGGTGCTGAAGCAGCAGGCAGCCTTGCAGCAGGCTTTACCGATGCAGGCAGAGTGTCTGAATATGCACGCGCGGCTATGAACTGGTGTGTTAACAATAACATCATCATCGGAATGGGCGACGGAACTCTTTGCCCGCAGGGAACTGCAACCCGCGCACAGCTTGCAGCAATGGTATCACGCCTTGCCTTTTACTGTTAATTGATTACTTAATAAGCCATTCAGTTAAATCTGAATGGCTTATTTTTGTTGTGATTTATAGCTGCTTATGATATAATTATTCAATTATTGAAAGGAGGCTGTTAAATGGATAAATTCAAGCTTGTATCACCCTATGCACCTATGGGTGACCAGCCAGAAGCGATTGATAAGCTTGTAAAGGGCATAGAAAACGGCCTCGAAGAGCAGGTACTGCTCGGTGTAACCGGCTCGGGCAAGACCTTTACAATGGCAAGCGTTATTGAGAAGCTTAACAGACCCGCTCTCGTTCTTGCACACAACAAAACCCTTGCTGCGCAGCTGTGCGCGGAATTCAGAGAGTTTTTCCCCGAAAATGCCGTAGAGTACTTTGTTTCGTACTACGATTACTATCAGCCTGAGGCTTATATTCCGCATACTGATACCTTCATCGAGAAGGATAGCTCGATAAATGATGAGATTGAGCGTCTGCGCCATAGCGCAACCTCAAGCCTTTTTGAAAGACGCGATACGATTGTTGTCGCATCGGTTTCCTGCATTTACGGACTCGGTGACCCCATAGACTACAAGAATATGGTCATCTCACTCCGCCAGGGACAGACACGCGATTTCGATGAGCTTTTAAGAAAACTGATTGAAATCCGATACGAGCGCAATGATATAGCATTCGAACGAAATATGTTCAGAGTGCGCGGCGATACTATTGAAATTTTCCCTGCGTATTCAAATGATAAAGCCATAAGAGTCGAATTTTTCGGTGATGAGATTGACCGCATAAGCGAGATAAATGTTGTAACGGGCAATGCAATTAAATACCTTAACCATGTTGCCATTTACCCTGCAAGCCACTATGTTGTCAGTAAGGAAAAAATGGCAAGGGCAATTGACGATATCCGTAAAGAGTGCGAGGAGCGCGTAAAATTCTTCGAGGAAAACGGCAAGCTTCTTGAAGCGCAGAGAATATCGCAGCGAACAAACTACGATATTGAAATGATGCAGGAGCTCGGCTACTGCACGGGCATAGAAAACTATTCCCGAGTTATATCGGGCAGACCCGTAGGCAGCGCGCCTATGACGCTGCTTGACTATTTTCCCGATGACTTTATCCTGTTCGTTGATGAAAGCCATGTGACGCTGCCGCAGGTACGAGCTATGTATCGCGGTGACCGCGCACGCAAGGAATCGCTTGTAGATTTCGGCTTCAGACTTCCGTCTGCTTTTGATAACAGACCGCTCAAGTTTGAGGAATTTGACGAGAGAGTGCATCAGGCAGTCTATGTATCCGCAACTCCGGGCGAATATGAGCGAGAAAGAGCAGGACAGATTGCCGAGCAGATAATAAGACCTACGGGACTTCTTGACCCCGAAATATCCGTAAGACCCATTGAAAATCAGATAGATGACCTGATAAGTGAGATTAATATAAGAGTCGAGAAGAATCAGCGTGTTTTGGTTACAACACTCACTAAAAAGATGGCTGAAAATCTCACTGAATATCTTGGAAATGCAGGCATTAAGTGCCGTTATATGCACCACGATATCGATGCAATCGAGCGAATGGAGATAATCCGCGGTCTTAGAATGGGTGATTTCGATGTGCTCATAGGCATTAACCTTTTGCGTGAGGGCCTTGACATTCCTGAGGTAAGCCTTGTGGCAATTCTCGATGCTGACAAGGAAGGCTTCCTCAGAAGCGAAACAAGTCTTATACAGACAATAGGCAGAGCGGCAAGAAATGCCGACGGACTTGTAATTATGTACGCCGATACCGTAACCCGCTCAATGCGCCTTGCAATAGATGAAACCGAGCGCCGCCGCGCAAAGCAGGCAGCCTACAACGAGGCAAACGGCATTGTACCCAAGACGATTATCAAGAGCGTCAGAGAGCTTATCGAGATATCCTCTGACAGCAGTTCCAAGTCAAAACGCTCCGACGGTGTCAAGATGACGAAGAAAGAGCGCAAGGATACGATTGAGATGCTCGAAAAGCAGATGAAGGCTGCGGCAAAGATGCTCGAATTTGAGCTTGCGGCAGAACTACGCGACAGAATAATCAGACTTCGCGGTGAGGAATAATTATGAAATTACTGATTTTAGACGGAAACAGCATAGTAAACAGAGCTTTTTACGGAATTAGGCAGCTTAACGCACCCGACGGCACTCCCACAAACGGTGTGTACGGCTTTCTTGCCATTCTCAACAAGCTGCTCGAGAGCGAAAAGCCCGAGTCCGTGTGCGTAACCTTTGACCTGAAGGCACCTACCTTCAGACACCTTCGCTATGAGGGCTATAAGGCGCAGCGCAAGGGTATGCCCGAGGAGCTTGCAGTGCAGATGCCCATTCTCAAGGAAGTCCTTGATGCAATGGGAATTATGCGCCTTGAGCTTGAAGGCTACGAGGCTGATGACCTGCTCGGCACAGTAGGCAGAATCTGCGAAAAATCGGGTTGGGATTGCAGAATCGTAACCGGTGATAAGGACAGCTTTCAGCTTATTACCGACACAACGCATATTTGCCATGTCAAGAGCCGTATGGGCCAGACCGAAACAAAGGAATACACTCCCGAGCTGTTCCGTGAGGAGTACGGCTTTGAGCCCGTGCATATAGTTGACCTCAAGGCGCTTATGGGCGATGCCTCTGACAATATACCCGGTGTTGCGGGTGTTGGTGAAAAGACCGCTATGGACCTTATACAGCGCTATACAAGCGTAAGTAGCATATACGCCTCGATTGATGAGCTTGAAATTAAGGAGGGCGTTCGCAAAAAGCTGAAAGACGGCAGGGAAAGCGCAGAGCTTTCATACGAGCTTGCAACAATTTGCACCGAAGCACCGATTGAATTCAAACCCGAGGATTGCCTGTGGAATAAAAACTACAAGCCCGAGCTGTTCGGACTTTTCAAAAAGCTCGGCTTTAATAAGTTTATTGAAAAATGGGGCGTTGAAGTAACTGCTGCAGAGCAGGTGAGCGAAGAAATCGAGCGCTGCAATGTCGTTGAAAATGCTGAATTTTCAACCATCTGCGAAGCAATAAAGGCCGCTGAGTTTGTTGCTGTTGCAGCAGACAAGGATTTTGACAGCATTGAAATTTGCGACGGAAAAAGCGTGTATATTGCGCGTTGGGGAAGCCTCGGAGATGACTACAATAAGCTTTTGAAGCTTGTTTTCTCTGCTGAGGTTAAAAAGGCTGCACACAATGTAAAAGACCTTATGTTTCAGCTTATAGCAGAGGGGCTTTCACTTGACGGATTTATCTATGATACCGCGCTTGCTGCGTATCTGCTTGAGGCAACCGAGAGCGAATACCCGCTCGAGAGAGTAAGTATGCGCTATTTCGGCACCGAGCTCAGCGGCACGGAAGCTGTTTACAAGCTAAAGGCGGTAACCGAAGCCAAGCTCGAAGAGCTCGGTATGGATAAGCTCTATTATGACATTGAGCTTCCTTTGTGTGAGGTGCTTGCTGATATGGAAGCTGCAGGCTTTATGGTTGACAGACGAGCGCTCAGCGAATTTGGTGAAAGCCTCAATGAAGGTATTGAAAAGCTAAAAACAGATATATGGGAGCTTGCGGGAGGTGAATTCAATATTAACTCACCCAAGCAGCTCGGCGAGGTGCTGTTTGAAAAGCTGATGCTGCCTGCAGTCAAAAAGACAAAAACGGGTTGGAGCACAAATGCGGATGTCCTTGATAAGCTGCGCGGCAAACACCCGATAATCGAGATGATTCTCGACTACAGAATGCTCACAAAGCTAAAATCAACCTATGCTGACGGATTGCTTAAATTAATAGATAAGGACGGTCGTATAAGAACAAAGTTCCAGATGACCGTAACTGCAACGGGCAGACTATCAAGCACCGAGCCCAATCTGCAGAATATACCCATTCGCAAGGAGCTCGGCAGTCAGATAAGAAAGATGTTTATCGCATCAAGCGGTAAAACTCTTGTCGATGCCGACTACAGTCAGATTGAACTGCGCCTGCTTGCGCACATATCGGGCGACACACGCATGCAGGAGGCGTTTACAAGCGGTGAGGATATCCACAGAGTAACTGCGTCCCAGGTATTTAATACGCCCTTAGAGGAGGTTACAAGCCTTCAGAGAAGCAGAGCAAAGGCCGTAAACTTCGGTATTGTCTACGGTATTTCCGCATGGTCGCTTTCGCAGGATATCGGAGTATTTCCCAACGAAGCCAAGGAATATATGGATGCATATCTCGAGAAATACAGCGGTGTGCATGACTATATGAAGCGCATTGTAGAGGAAGCAAAGGCAGACGGATTTGTAAAGACTCTTTACAACCGCAGAAGAGCACTGCCTGAGCTTAAATCCTCAAACTTCAATATGCGTTCCTTCGGTGAGCGCGTTGCGCTGAATATGCCCATTCAGGGTACCGCAGCTGATATCATCAAGCTTGCAATGGTAAATGTGTATAAACGGCTTAAGGCTGAAAACCTCAAATCAAGGCTTATCCTTCAGGTACATGACGAGCTTATCTGCGAGTGCCCCGAAGACGAGGCGGATACAGTATGCAGAATACTTGAAGAGGAAATGAGCGGGGTAGCACAGCTTGCCGTTCCGCTTACTGTTGAGGCAAAAATCGGACACAGCTGGGCGGAGGCACATTAATGTTTACCTATGAAGAAGCGGGAAATGTGCTTGATGACCTTGTTGATGAGTTGCCCGAAGCAATATTTGAAAAGCTGAACGGAGGTATCAGCTTTGTAGAAGAAGCCAAGACCTCCGAGGACGGCAGATACACACTCGGCACATATTTCCAAAATGAAATGGGCAGATACATTGAATTGTATTACGGCTCGTTTGTTGAGCTATACGGCGAGATGGACGATGAGCTGTTCACTAAACGCCTCAAAAGCACGCTGCATCATGAGCTGACTCATCACATTGAGGGCAGAGCGGGAGACAGAAGCCTTGAACGCTGGGACGAAAGGCAGTCGGAGCTTTGCGGCTTTAACGGCATTGATGTCGGCAGCATTCTGTTTGTCTGCGACGACAATGCTCTTTCGCTGGTTGCGGAAGCGGTGTTTAATGAGAATAAGCAGGGATATTGTGACAATGTTACTGCATATTCGGCGGGCATTACCGCCTGTGAGGAGCTGCCTTCGCGCGTGAGAAAGGTCTGCGAGGACCTTGAAATATCGTTGCCTATAAGAAGACCCGTTGAAATTACAAGGGAGCTTCTAGGCTCGTATGATGTTGCCTTGTGTATGACACTTGAGCAGACAAGCATTCTTTCCGAGAGGTATCAGGACCTTGACGAGCGCGTAATGTGTCTTGCAGAGGACGATATAACACCGCCTGTGCTTTCTCTTGGCTGGAAAAAATGCATTGAGCGCCTGCAGGATGAGGTGCTTGCTGTTATTGACGAGCTGATTCAGGAGGACTTCTGATGGAATACAGAATTGTTGATGCGCAGCTTAAGCATATAGATGACATAGAAGCAATTGAAAAACAGTGCTTTTCGCTGCCGTGGTCAAGGCAGGCGCTGATTTCGCAGCTTCCCGACGATATGCATATGTTTATCGTTGTAGAGAATGCGCAGGGAAATGCAATAGGCTATGTCGGTATGATGTATGTGCTTGATGAAGGCTATATTTCCAATGTTGCAGTATCTCCCGAGTGCAGAAGGCTCGGTATTGCCGATGCGCTTATCAATGCGCTTGTTTTAAAGGCAGAGGAGAAAAAACTCAGCTTTGTAACCCTTGAGGTACGCGAGAGTAATACACCTGCAATTAAGCTATATACAAAACACGGTTTTTCGGAAGTCGGCTTGAGAAAAAACTACTACGAAAAGCCAAAAGAAAATGCTATACTGATGACAAGATTTTTGAAATGAGGAAATTTAAGTGAAAATACTTGCATTTGAATCATCATGTGACGAAACCGCAGTTGCTGTTGTAGAAGACGGCAGAAAGGTATTAACTGACCAGATATTCTCCCAGGCAGACCTGCACGCAGTTTACGGCGGTGTTGTACCAGAGATTGCATCACGCAGCCATGTTGAGGTCATATCAAGACTTGCAGAACGAGCAATTCAGGCTGCGGGAATTGAAAAGAGCGATATAGATGCCGTCGCGGTTACATATGCACCAGGGCTAATAGGAACAGTACTTGTGGGACTTAATTTTGCAAAGGCAGTTGCACTCAGCCTCAATGTTCCGCTCATTCCCGTACACCATATCAAGGGACATGTTGCTGCAAACTACATTGCATATCCCGAGCTTGAGCCTCCGTTCCTTTGCCTTGCAATTTCCGGCGGCAATACTCTGATTATTGATGTTCGCAGCTATACTGACCTTAAAATTATTGGTGCAACCCGTGATGATGCCGCAGGTGAGTGCTTTGATAAGACCGCACGAGTTCTCGGCTTGCCTTATCCCGGCGGCAAGCCCATAGATATGCTCTCCCAGGGCGGAGATGACAAGAAGTATCAGCTCCCCAGAACTCACATTGACGGCAGCCCGTACGATATGAGCTTCTCAGGACTTAAAACAGCGGTAATAAACATTGTCCACAACGCCGAGCAAAAGGGCGAGGAGCTTGACAGAGCATCGTTAGCGGCATCCTTTACCGCCGCTGTCAGTGACAGCCTTGTGCCGCGCACAATGATGGCTGCAAAGGAACTTGGATATAAGAAGATTGCCATTGCCGGCGGTGTTGCTGCAAACTCAAGAATAAGAGCTGATTTCAAGGCAGCAGCAGAGAAGGCAGGCTGTGAACTGTTTGTACCTCCGCTCAAGCTTTGCGGAGATAACGCCGCAATGATTGGCTGCCAGGGATATTTTGAATATCTCGCGGGTAATACCGCAGGCAGCGATTTGAATGCCTACGCAAATATGGAGCTTTAAGAGGTGAGATAATGGGCGTACATGATGGTCACCGCCAGAGAATGAAGGAACGCTTTGCAGAGGTGGGCCTTGATGGATTCAGCGACCATAATGCACTGGAAATGCTGCTTTTCTATGCGCTTCCGCGTAAGGATACCAACGAGCTTGCACATAAACTCATCGAGCATTTCGGCTCACTTACTGCGGTGCTTGAGGCCGACTATGAGGAACTGCGCAAGATTGACGGAATAGGGGACAGTGCCGCTGTTCTTCTTAAGCTTGTGCCGCAGATAAGCCGTCGCTATATGGTTAATATAAGCACTCCTAAGAAGTATGTCGACAGCGTTGAAATCGCAGGTAAATACTTCGTGTCAAAGTTTATGTACGAGGTAAACGAGCTTTGCTATGCGCTTTTACTTGATAATAACTGCGCTATAATTGCATGCAGGCAGATAAGCAACGGAGTTGTCAACGCAACCGATGTAGGCCTGAGAAAACTGGTTGAGGAAGCGATGAAGTATCACGCGGCGAATGTTATAATTGCCCATAATCATCCTCACGGTATGCCGATTCCTTCAAAGGAAGACGAATACTGCACCGGACTTGTCAGAAATGCATTGGAAATGATAGATGTAAAACTCATAGACCATATAATAGTTGGCAGCGGAAGTTATTGCTCTATGAGCTCAAAGGGACTTATGTAAACTGATTTTTGTTTCTATTTTGTTATTAATTATCATTACAGGATTTGCTGATTTTTGGTAAATCTTCAAAAATTGCTGAAAATACAAATAAAATTCGTGTTGAAAAACCTGTTGAAAATGTTGATAACTATTTGAATAATTATTATAGATAAATATTATGGTAACGATAATTGCGGTTTATAGCAGCCGAAAAGCCTTGAATTTCAATGACCCGATTTTTGCCGGCTATTATAAGCTACAAAATGTAAACAAATTATTATACAGTGCGTAATTATTAATTCGATTGACTTTGAGTTATGCTTATGCTAAAATACGAAAGCTGAATTGTTGCTGGTGTGGCTCAATGGCAGAGCATCTCACTCGTAATGAGAAGGTTGTGAGTTCGATTCTCACCACCAGCTCCAAAGTAAAACAGACCAAGTTATACTTGGTCTGTTTTTTTATTTCTTGATAATATTGAATTCAAACTGTCTGTCATTAATTCTGAGAACGCCGCTGCCTGCGTTGCCCGTGGTTTTTACATATGTACCGCCAAAGCCGCCTTTAAGGGATATGACACTCGGACCGATTAATTCAATTTTGCCTGAGCAGCTCAAGACAACCGGCTCCTGGTAATAGGGGGCTGGATTTCCGAACTCGTCTACGGCTGTTATCCGCACGGCTGCAACATCATAGGTTTTAGCTTCAACTAATTCGCAGCTGCTGATGTCTATATTCAGATGAACCTGCTGACCAGGCTTTTTAACAACTGTTTCAAATACCCTGCCGTCTTTGATTGCGTCAAAACGCCAGACTGTGGCCTCACCGCCCCAATTGCTTACATATTTTGAGTACAATCTGTTGAAGTCGGCATACCGCAAGCCCTTGAAAAGCATAAGCTTTCCGATTGAAGCCAAATGCTTTGCAGGCAATGCTCCCGTGCCGTATTTAGCGATTGCACCGAGATTTTCTTTTATGGAAAGTGCGGTTTTCCGGTCGAAATGGTCTTCTGTTTCGAGCATATTGCCGATGAAATCGTCTATTATTACAGGCGGATGCGGCATTGCCGGATACTTATCGCGGGCAGGGTAGAATTCATCAACAAGCAAATCGTTTTTATATAGCTTTACGCTTTCTGCGTTAGTGAATACATACACGCTTCCGAGGTCGCAGGCAGGATGCTCGCCTATATCCATTGTAGAAGAAACGGTACAGCAGGGAATATCGTCATTCTGACTTGTATATACAGCCGCGGCTATCTTCGGGTTTCTGAACATATCAAGCACACCGTGATAGCAAATGCCGTCACCGCTGCCGAAGTCCTTGTGCGTGTTATAGTCAAACATACACCACGGGAAAACACCGCATATCTCGTCATCAGCGTACATTGAGTCAAGAACAGCTGTGTGTCTTAGCGCGTGGCTTAAGCGGTGACGCTCATCGTCAAACTGCTTGGTAGGGAACATGTGACCATTGCATTCTGAAACAAAGTACGGGCGGTTCTTTTTTGATGTTACCGAGGCTTTTGGCTTTAGACCGCTGTTGTTGCCGCTATGGGAAAAATCATTGTATGCGTATACATCCTCAAGAAGATGGCTTTTTTCAATGCATCTTACACCGCTTGTCTGTCTTGAGCGGTCAAGCTCATGCGCTGCCTTGTTGGTTTGCAGATATAGCTTGTCATTATCCTGCGATTCGTTTATTCTTACACCCCAAAGCATAATGGAGGGGTGATGCATATATTGCGATACCATTTCACGGGTATTCTCAACCGCCTGCTTTTTCCACGCGTCATCACCGATATGCTGCCAACCGGGAATTTCGGTAAAGACAAGAATGCCAAGCTCGTCGCATCGGTCAACAAAGTGATGGGATTGCGGGTAGTGAGAGGTCCTGACCGCGTTAACGCCAAGCTCATATTTGAGAATTTCAGCGTCAAGTCTTTGCATTGACGCGGGCATTGCATAGCCAACATAGGCATAGCTTTGATGTCGGTTAAGACCGCGCAGTTTAATTTTTTCGCCGTTGAGATAGAACCCGTCATTTTCAAATCTGACAGTTCTCAGTCCAAATCGCAGAACCTTCTCATCGTACACTGCTTTTCCGTCGGTTATACGCGCTCTCATGGTGTACAGATACGGATTATCAAGAGTCCAGTGCTGCGCATTTGGAACATTAATATCAAAGCTATTACCAAGTGCTGAAGCGACAACTTTACCTGATGCGTCAAGCACCTCAGTTACAAGCTTGCCGCTTTCAAGTTCAACTGAGGTATCAATGGATACGGATATTCCGTCAAGGCTTGTGTTTTCAATGAGCACTTGCTTTATATATGCCTTGCTCTTGACCTGTAAAGTTACCTCGCGGTATAAGCCGCCGTAGCAAAGGTAGTCGATTACAAAGCCGAAGGGAGGAATGTTAAGGCCTTCCCGTGTGTCGAGCTTCACAGTCACGGTGTTTTCGGCACCGTACATCAGTTGCTTTGTGATATCCGCCGTAAACGCGGTATAGCCGCAGGCATGATGTGCGACCTGCTTTCCGTTGCAGTATACTGTTGCTTCGTGTGCAGCGCCGTCAAAGCGCAGCAAAACGCACTTATCCGCCCAATCCTCAGGTGCGAAAAACAGCTTTTTGTAGCCGCACAGCATCTGATATGCCGTTGAATCCTGATAATTATAAGGTATTTCCTTTGCTGTATGCGGTAGACGCACTTGTACTGCATTTTCAAATCCGTCGTCAAATGACTCGGTGAAAAGCCAGTCATTATTAAAAGCAATATCCATAGCAATTCTCCGTTGTATAGTCTTGCTGTTATTCTATCATAATTGGAACCTTTTGCAAGAATATATAGTTATAAGTTGATTTTAGGCTGCTTTGGCTATATAATGCAAATGTTAAATTAAAGATAGGAGCAAGATTTGATGGATAAGCTGCTTAACACAAAGCTGTTTCTTTTGGATATGGACGGCACTCTTTACCTCGGTGATGATGTTTTTGACGGTGCGGTTGATTTTATTGATACAATCAAGGCTACCGGCAGAGAGTATATTTATCTGACCAACAACTCATCCCGCGCAGGTGTCGACTATGTAACAAGACTCCGCAGACTCGGCTTCCCCTGCGAAATGGATAATGTTTTTACATCAGGTATGGCAACCGCAATGTATCTTAACAATAAGTTCCCCGGCTGTACTGTATACCCCGTCGGCACAAAGGCCTTTATGGGTGAGCTTGAAAGCTACGGTGTAAAGCTTGGCGAGGACGATGTAAAGGTAGTTTGTGTTGGCTTTGATACAGAGCTTACCTACGAAAAGCTCGATAAGGCAGTGCATTATCTGCGCCGCGGTGCGGCATTTATCGCAGCAAATCCCGATTGGGTATGCCCGATGCCTGCTGACGAGGTTCTGCCCGACTGCGGCAGTATTTGCGCACTCCTCACCGCATCAAGCGGTGTTAAGCCCGAATTCATCGGTAAGCCCAACAGAAATATGGTCGACATTATATCAATGAAGACCGGTGTTCCCAATGAAAATATCTGCTGCGTAGGTGACAGACTGTACACCGATATTGCTGTTGCTCAGAATGCAGGTGCTGTATCTGTTTGCGTTCTTTCAGGCGAAAGCACGATGGACGATATAAATGCAGCCGAAAGAAAACCCGATTATGTTCTAAATAATGTTGCAGAGATTGCTGAAATCCTGAAAGCAAACTAAAAATGAAGCCCTCATTTGAGGGCTTCATTTAATTATTATATCGTTTTTCGGAATTTTGCTCCAATCAAAGCTGTACAATAAATCCCGCGGAGTGATGGGTTTGCCGTCTGAAAGATTTAAGCACAAAGCAAGCTTGCCTATTATTTCCTCAGATGAGTACTTCTGTTTCAGCATTTTAATGTTCAACGCACCGTCGCGCTTGGACATTTTTTTCTTGTCCTCGGAGACAATAAGCGGAGCGTGGCAATAATCGGGAGGCGTTCCGCCGAGTTCGGTTATCAGCCATATCTGCCGTGCGGTAGAGCTAAGTAAATCCCTACCGCGTACAACGCGGGTGATACCCATATCCATATCATCAAAGGATGCGGCAAGCTGATAGGCATATACGCCGTCTGAGCGCTTAATTATAAAGTCACCGCTATCGGCAAGATTTTCTTTCTGCAAGCCATAGTTACTGTCAATGAAAGCGATTTCCCTGTCGGGAACCTTCACCTTCCATGCGGGCCTTTTGCCGCTTGCTTCAAGTATTGAACGCTCGGACGGGGACAGATGCCTGCACTTGCAGCCGTAATCAATCCGTTCCTCACCGGGGTGCGGTGCCGATGCGGCAAGGCGCTGACTTCTGCTGCAATAGCAGGGATAGATCATTTCGCGGTTCAACAGAAGCTTAAACGCATCATCATACAATCCGGTGCGGTTGCTTTGAGCATATTCACTTGCTTTATCCTTGTTCCAGCCCTTGTCCCAGTCGAGCCCGAGGTAGCTTAGGTCATCTGCAATGCCGTCGGCAAATGCCGCTGAGCTTCTGTCAGGGTCAAGGTCTTCCATACGAAAGATGATTTTTCCGCGAGCAGAGCGCACATCAAGCCAGGTTAGCAGGGAAGTGGCAATGTTACCGAGATGCATAATTCCACTCGGACTGGGTGCGTATCTGCCGACTACTGTTTTATTGTTATTCATAACTGCTCTTTTCTGCGAGTTTTTAAATATATTTAATCATATTTATTCGAAAATTTAAATATTTAACTATTAATTTTCAAAAATATATGGTATAAGTAATATTAATAACACAAAAAAGGAGAAAAACTATGGCAAGCTCTACTAAGGAAGCACTGGGCAACGCGCTGAAGAAAATGCTTTCGGTTAAGCCTATCGATAAAATCACAGTTAAGGACCTTGTTGAAGAGTGCGGAGTAAACCGCCAGACCTTCTATTATCATTTTGATGATGTGTATGACCTTCTTGAGTGGGTATTTGAGGAGGACGCAAACAGAGTTCTTCCTCAGGAGATATTATACGATGAGTGGCGCGAAAATGTCCTGATGTTTTTCCACTACCTCTATGATAATAAATCCTTCGTTCTGAATATTTTCAATTCTCAGAACCGCTCTTATCTGCTGCGTTACTTTAAGCGCAGACTTCACTACTGCATTCACGGCTTTGCGGTTATCGTTGCAGAGGGTATGAACATTGAGTGGTCAGACCTTGAGTTTGTTTGTGAGTTCTATGCAAACGGCGTTGTAGGCCTAATTTCTCAGTGGCTCGATATGAATATGGAGCTGCCTCCCGAGGTTACCGAGGAGAAATTCATTAAAATGCTTGATGGCAGCGTTGAAAATATGCTTGCAAGATATCAGAAGAGCTGATTTAGGCTTTAGAAACGGACTTTCGTGCTTAACGAAGGTCCGTTTTTTCAGTTGAAACTAAAACGAAAAAAGGGTATAATAAATCAGTTAAGCGAGGTGCGGAATATGAAAGAACAGAAAACAAATGTAATGCGTCTGCTTGAGCAGAAAAAGATAAAATACACTGCGCATGAATATCCGCACGGAGATGAAGCGGTTGACGGCAGAACAGTTGCCGAAATATGCGGTCAGGACCCCGAAAGAGTATTCAAAACTCTTGTTGCACGAGGCGCAAGTAAAACCGTATATGTTTTTGTTATTCCAGTTACAGCTGAGCTTGAGCTAAAAAAAGCGGCAAAGGCGTGCGGAGAAAAATCGGTTGCCATGATTCATGTCAGTGAAATCAACGCACTCACAGGCTATGTCCGCGGCGGATGCTCGCCTATAGGTATGAAAAAGCAGTTTAAGACATTTTTCAATTCCAGTGCTGCCGACAAGGAAACAATTATGGTCAGTGCAGGAAAAATCGGGTATCAGGTAGAGCTTAATCCCGATGAATTAGTAAAAATTACCCGCGGAGTATATGCGGATTTGGTGTAAATAATGAACGATAAGATAATTATTAAAGGCGCAAGAGCAAATAACCTAAAAAATATTGATATAGAAATTCCGAGAGATAAGCTTGTAGTCATGACCGGCGTATCGGGCAGCGGCAAATCAAGTCTTGCCTTTGATACCATATATGCAGAAGGACAGAGAAGGTATGTTGAAAGTCTTTCCTCATACGCAAGGCAATTCCTCGGGCAAATGGATAAGCCCGAGCTTGACTTCATTCAGGGACTTTCGCCAGCAATCTCGATTGACCAGAAGACAAGCTCAAGAAATCCGCGCTCAACAGTCGGCACTGTAACTGAAATATACGACTATATGCGCCTTTTGTGGGCGCGTATCGGCGTTCCACACTGTCCTAAGTGCGGCAAGGAAATCAAGCAGCAGACAATTGACCAGATAATTGACCAGTTGATGCTTCTGCCCGAGGGTACAAAGCTTCAGATACTCGCTCCCGTTGTCCGTGCCCGCAAGGGAGAGTATGTAAAGGTATTTGAGGATGCTCGCAAGTCGGGTTATGTACGCGCACGCGTTGACGGAAGTATATACGAGCTATCTGAAACGATACAGCTTGAAAAGAACAAAAAGCACAGTATTGAAATCATTGTAGACAGAATTGTCATCAAGCCTGATATAGTAAGAAGACTTACAGACTCCGTTGAAACCGCGGCATCGTTGGCAGGCGGTCTTATTATTGCTGATATAGTAAGCGAAAAGCGTGAGATAATGTTCTCGCAGAATTACGCTTGCGAGGATTGCGGTATATCAATTGAAGAGCTTACACCGCGCATGTTCTCATTCAACACCCCCTACGGTGCTTGTCCTACCTGCGACGGTCTCGGTATGCAGCTTCTAATTGACCCCGAGTTGATAATTCCCGATGACAGCCTCAGCCTTGCTGACGGCGCGATTAAGGCATCGGGCTGGAACAGCAACGGCAATGATTCAATTGCGAAAATGTACTACAATGCGTTGGCAAAGAAGTACGGCTTTTCAATGACAACGCCCATCAATGAGCTTGCAGCCGAAGTAAAGAATGTTCTGCTTTACGGCACAAAGGGTGAGGCGCTTGACCTCCAGTATGACCGCGAGAGCAGGTCAGGCTCGTTCTCGGGTACATTCAAGAAACCGTTTGAGGGTATCTGTAACAATCTTGAGCGCCGTTATCACGAAACACAAAGCCCTGCAATGCGAGCGGAGATTGAGGAATGTATGTCCGAGATATGCTGCCCGAGCTGCCACGGACTCAGGCTTCGCAAGGAAGCGCTCGCGGTAACGGTTGGCGGTAAGAATATTGCGGAGATGGGCGATATGTCCATTGTTGATGCAATCGACTTCGTTGACGGACTTGTTCTCAGCGAAAAGGAAAAGATAATTGCAGAGCGAATTATAAAGGAAATAAAGGTCAGACTCGGCTTCCTTAAAAATGTCGGACTTCAGTATCTGACACTTTCACGCGGTGCGGCAACTCTTTCGGGCGGTGAAAGTCAGCGAATAAGACTTGCAACTCAGATAGGCGCATCTCTTATGGGCGTTCTGTACATTCTTGATGAGCCGAGCATCGGTCTTCATCAGCGCGATAATGAAAAGCTCTTAAAAACACTGCAAAATCTAAGAGATTTGGGCAATACGCTTATAGTTGTCGAGCACGATGAGGACACAATCAGAACCGCTGATTATATTGTTGATATAGGTCCCGAGGCAGGTGTGCACGGCGGCGAGGTAGTATGTGCAGGTACTGTTGAGGATATCTGCGCCTGCGAAAGGTCTCTTACAGGACAGTACCTCAGCGGTGTAAAGAAAATTCCCGTTCCGTCAGCAAGAAGAGCAACGGATAAGGGCTATATAACGGTCAAGGGCGCAAGAGAGCATAATCTGAATAACATTGATGTTGCGTTCCCCAAGGGCGTTGTAACATGCGTAACGGGCGTATCAGGCAGCGGTAAATCATCGCTTGTTAATGAAATTCTGTATAAGACAATTGCGCAGATTAAAAACCGCGCAAAAACAAAACCGGGCGTCTGTGACGGTGTGTTCGGTCTTGAAGACATCGATAAGGTAATTAACATTGACCAAAGCCCTATCGGCAGAACTCCGCGCTCAAATCCTGCAACATATACGGGACTGTTCAACGACATTCGCGAGCTTTTTGCCGCAACTGAGGATGCGAAGATAAGAGGCTATAACTCGGGTAGATTCTCATTCAATGTCAAGGGCGGACGCTGTGAGGCCTGCAAGGGTGACGGTCTGCAGAAGATTGAAATGCACTTCCTGCCCGATGTTTATGTACCCTGCGATGTATGTAAGGGTAAGCGCTACAACCGCGAGACCCTCGAGGTAAGATACAAGGGCAAGAACATCTATGAGGTCCTTGATATGACCGTTGAGGAAGCCTGCTCATTCTTTGCAAATATACCCAAGATTCGCAGTAAGCTTGATACTCTTTACGAGGTCGGCCTCGGCTATATTAAGATCGGTCAATCCAGCACAACTCTTTCAGGCGGTGAGGCACAGCGCGTAAAGCTTGCAACTGAGCTTTCAAAGCGCAGCACGGGCTCAACTGTCTATGTGCTTGACGAGCCTACAACGGGTCTGCACATGGCGGATGTGCATAAGCTTATTCACATTATCGACAAGCTCGCGGATGCGGGCAACACGGTGATAATTATCGAGCACAATCTCGATGTAATAAAATGCGCTGACTATATCATCGACCTCGGTCCCGAGGGCGGCAGCGGCGGCGGAAATGTAGTTTTCACCGGAACTCCCGAGCAATGTGCTGCTTTTGAAGAAAGCTACACGGGTAAGTTTCTTAAAAAGCTAATATAACCAAATATGACTCTGCTCCATATAATAAACAAAGGAGGGGCAGGGGTATGGCTGAAAACTTTGTCATAGGGCTTGCAATAGCGTCAATTATCGTTCTTGTTATTTGGAGCCTGAAGGGGATATTGCTTACACCCGTAAGCATAGGGAAAAGTACGCGCATAGGCATAATTATAGATGTTGAGGGCAGCGAACCGATGCTTGAGCAGACCCTTAAAGGTCTTGTATGGCTAAGTGAAAACGGTACATTGAAGGCTGGCATTCATCTTAATTTAAGCAGCTGCGATGAGCTTACAATGCATATAGCAAGAACCTACGCTGATAATTACAGCTACATTACACTTTCAGAACACGGAGAAATCTATGGTCGAGCTAACTGAGATAAACGGAATAATAAGCTCTGTAATCTACAGAAATGACGAAAACGGCTATGCGGTAGTACGCATTGAGCAGGATATCGGAGAAATAGTAACCGCTGTTGGTTGCCTGCCGTATATTGCTCCCGGCGAGATGATTTCCGCAGAAGGCACATGGATGACTCACGCGCAGCACGGCAGACAGTTCAAAATCGAGCAATCAAACAGATTGCTGCCGACCTCTGCCGACGCAATATATGAATATCTTGCAGGCGGCACAGTCAGGGGAATAGGCCCCGCAACTGCCGCAATGATTGTTGACAGATTCGGAGAAAAATCGCTTGATGTGCTTGAAATGCAGCCCGAAAGACTTGCAGAAATCAAGGGCATCGGTGCTTCTAAGGCAAAGGATATCTGCGCAAGCTTCAAAAAGCAGGCAGGTGTCCGCAGACTCACAGAATTCCTCTGTGCGTACAGTATTCAGCCTTTGATTGCGCTGAAATTATATAAATCCTACGGTGATTCGGCGCTTGAGGTTGTACATGAAAATCCGTACATAATTTCCGCAAGCCATATAGGTGCAAGCTTTGCGGAGGCTGATAATCTTGCGCTTGAGCTTGGAATAGAAGGGGACAGTATTAACAGAATTTCCGCTGCGGCGGTGTTTGAGCTGCAGCACAACTCGGGTAACGGTCATTGCTTTATTCCGAGAGATAAGCTCGTTGCGGCAACCGCGCAGCTGATTTCGGTATCTCCCGAGCTTGTTGATGAGGCACTTGATAAGCTCGCCGAGAGCAATAGCGTAATTTGTGACACTGTTGCAAACCTTAATGTCTGCTATCTTACCGAGCTTTATGAGGCTGAGAGTAATACGGCAGATAGAATCAAGCAAATGGCCAAAACAAGCTGCAGGAGCGGCTTGAATGCAGAGAAGTTTATAGCAAGACTTGAAAACATATATGGTATAAGCTATGCGCCTATGCAGAAGAAGGCAATTGAGCTTGCTTCAAATCATCAGGTGCTTGTAATCACCGGTGGTCCCGGCACGGGTAAGACAACCATTCTCAAGGGCATTCTCAAGCTTTACGATGAGCTTGAGCTTGAAACCTATCTTGCTGCACCCACTGGCAGAGCAGCTAAGAGAATGAGTGAGCTAAGCGGTAAGGATGCATCAACAATTCACAGACTTCTCGGCGCAAAAATGTCCGAGGACGGCGAGTCCGTAGTATTTACAAAGGACGCGGATGACCCGCTTAAATGCGATGCCTTGATTCTTGACGAGTGCTCAATGATAGATATAACGCTTATGAGTGCCATTCTTGAGGCAATCAGACCGAGCTGCAGACTTGTACTTGTCGGAGATGCCGACCAGCTGCCGTCTGTAGGTCCGGGCAATGTGTTTTCAGACATAATCAGAAGCGAAATTGTGCCGACTATAAGCCTTACCGAGATTTTCAGACAGAAAAGCGATAGCAAGATTGTGCGTAATGCTCACATGATAAACGGGGGAGAGCATCCCAATTTCGAAGAAAACTCCGGAGATTTCTTCAGGCTTAAAAGACTTCAGGGCGGAACTGCGGTTGAAACAATTGTTGAATTGTGCGCGCGCAGATTGCCCGAGAATATGAAAATACCTGCAAATCAAATTCAGGTGCTTTCACCGACCCGAAAGGGCGAAAACGGCACGGCAAATCTCAACAAATGCCTGCAGAATGCACTAAATCCAGCCGATGAGAGCAAAAAGGAAAAGCTCTTCGGTGAAACTGTATTTAGAGTAGGCGATAGGGTTATTCAAATAAAAAACAACTACGATATTATGTGGAAGACCGCAGGAGGGGTCAGCGGCGCAGGTGTTTATAACGGTGATATCGGTACAATCGCTTCAATTGACCCCATTACAGAAACGCTCACCGTTGATTTTGAGGATAAGCTCGCCTGCTACGGCTTTGATATGCTCAATGAGCTTGAGCACGCATGGGCTCTTACAGTACATAAATCGCAGGGCAGCGAATACAGAGCGGTTATTCTTGCGCTTAACAGCGGAGTTCAGATGCTGCTTACACGCGGTGTGCTTTATACCGCGGTGACAAGAGCAAAGGAACTGCTGATTATGGTCGGCGATGACGCAATCGCACACAGAATGATTGACAACAACAAGCAGTCAAGACGATACAGCGCACTGCGCCTGAGGCTGATTAACTGATGAGCAAGATTATTAACTTCATTCTCGACTTGATATATCCGCCTAAATGCGTTTTTTGCGGCACAGTATTGGACAAGTCCGATTTGTGCATTGAATGCGAAAAAACACTGCCATATACCAAGGGCGACAGCATCTGTCAGAAGTTTCCGTTTGTGAATAAATGCATATCACCCTTGTATTACAAGGACAATGTCCGGGAAGCGGTGCTCAGATACAAATTCGGGGGTTCATCCTGCTACAACCGAAGATTTGGCGCAATAATGTCCGATTGCGCTGAAAATAATCTTGATTGCGGCAGTATTGATATGATATCATATATTCCGCTGAGTCGAAAAAGGCAGAAGCACAGAGGCTACAATCAGTCTGAGCTGCTTGCACGACAGATTTCAAAAAATACGGGCGTACCCTGTGTGTCTACGCTTAAAAAGATTAAGAACAACAAGGCGCAGTCTACTATAAAAGACCGTAAGCAGCGCGCTGCGAATGTTGTAGGCGCGTATAGGGTTAGTGATGATCGAAAGCTCAAGGGCAAGCACATTCTTCTCGTTGATGATGTGGTTACAACGGGTGCTACGCTTTCCGAATGCGCAAGAATGCTTGAAAACTCGGGTGCTGAGGCTGTGTATGCCATAACTCTCGCACGGCGCGAGGATTGATTTCAGCAAAATCAGGATAGAATTATTACAGTATAATCGCTGCGGCTACGCGGCAGATTGGAGAAAACCATGGTTATATTTGAAAGAGATATTGCAGTTGATATGGGTACGGCGACTACTCAGGTGTTTTTGCAGGGCAGCGGAGTTGTTCTGCGTGAGCCTACCGTTGTCGCAGTTGATAAAAACTCCGGCAGAATGCTCAAAATGGGCGAGGATGCTAAGAAAACACTCGGACGCACTCCTGCTAATGTAGTTGCAATTCATCCCATAAACTCGGGTGTAATTTCCGACTACGATATGTCCGCAATGATGCTTCGTGAGCTTGTCGGCAAGGTTACATCCTTCAGCCTTTTCAAGCCCCGCCTTCTTATGTGTGTTCCCAGCAGCATATCCGGCGTTGAGGAAAGAGCAATCATCGACGCTGCCATTGAAGCAGGCGCACGCAAGGTTTATCTCGTTGAAACCGCAGTTGCAACCGCAGTCGGTGCAGGCGTAGATATCGGCAAAGCAGACGGTCATATGGTTATCGACATCGGCGGCGGTACTACCGAGGTTGCTGTTGTTTCCATGGGCGGCGTTGCCGAATGCGAATCCATCAAGGTTGCAGGTCTTAGCTTTGATGAAGCAATTATCAGATACATCAAGAAGAAGCACAATATGCTCATCGGCGCAAGAACCGCTGAAGAGATTAAGATTAATATCGGCGGCGTTGAGCCCAGAGCAACAACTGACTCCATTGAAGAGGTAAAGGGAAGAGATCTTGTAAACGGTCTGCCCAAGACTGTTGAGGTCTGCGCTTCCGAGCTTGTTGAGGTACTTAAGGAGCCTGCAAGCTACATTCTTGAAAGCGTTCATTCCGTGCTTGAGCGCACTCCTCCCGAGCTTATCGGTGACCTGGGCGAAAACGGCATAATCATGTCCGGCGGCGGTTGCATGATTTACGGCTTGGATAGAATGATTGAAAAGAGCACCGGCATTCACACAATGGTTGTCGATGACCCCGTTGCATGTGCGGTACACGGCGCAGGCAAGATGCTCTCAAGACTTGATTTCATGCAGGACGGTATGATGAACTTCCAGCGCTGCAGAGAAATGCACAACTGATTTATCGATAAAAAAGAGCTATGGCATTTGCCATAGCTCTTTTGCTTTATATTTTTGCTTTATATTCAGATTTTGCTGTTAATCCAGTTGAGGACATCACTGTAAACCTCGGCATTGTTAAGCTCATTGAGCATCTCGTGTCTGCCATCGGGATAAAGCTTGATGCTTACATCCTTCATACCGGCGTTTACGAAGTTATCGTATGCCTTCTTGACGCCCTTGCCGCACTCGCCGACAGGGTCCATTGCGCCGGACATAAAGTAAACGGGCATATCCTTTCTCATCGCAGAAAGATTGCTCTTGGTTGTGATGAACTTAACGCCAACCATCATATCGCGGAACAGACTACAGGTAGGGATAAAGCCGCAGAGGGGGTCGTCCATGTACTTTTTAACAACAGCGTCATCTCTTGAAAGCCAGTCATAATCGGTCTTGGGATTTTCGTAAATCTTGTTGTAGCTGCCGAATGCAAGATTGTTGAGGAAGTTGCTGCAATGGTGAGTGCCCTTGAAGGCTGTAACGAGGTTACCCATCGTAAGACCGCCTGCAACAAGTGCTGCGCCCTGATTACCGGTGCCGCTGATGATGGCTGCATCAAAGCCCTCGGGATAACGGATAATGTGTGTGCGTGCCATAAAGCTGCCCATGCTGTGACCGAGAACGATAATAGGAAGCTCGGGATAATTCTTTTTCATTGCAAGACGAAGGATTTCCTCGTCATTAACCACGATATCCCAACCGTTCTTGTCGGCAAAGAAGCCCTGCTCATCGGGACTTGCTATTGTTTTGCCGTGACCGAGGTGGTCGGTGCCTACGCAGATGATTCCGTTTTCAGCAAGGAACTTCATAAAATCATCGTAGCGGTCAATATACTCGGCAATGCCGTGAATAATCTGAACTATTGCCTTGGGAGTACCCTCGGGGGAGCACATACGCGCGTGAATCTTGTTTTTGCCGTTGCTGGAATTAAAATAAAAATCTCTGAAAGTAGGCATAGCAAATGTCCTCCATATGTGTTATTATATGAGTAAATTAATTTTATCGCGTAATATTTCAATAGTCAACAAAAAACTGGAGGAACAGATATGAACGGTTATGTTATTGCGCTTGACCAGGGCACCACAAGCTCGAGGTCTATTATTTTTGATTCCAAGGGAAGCCCCGTTACCATTGCACAGTATCCTTTTCCGCAGATTTACCCCCAGCCCGGTTGGGTAGAGCACGACCCCATGGTCATTCTCGAAACTCAGTTTCTTGCAATGGCAGAGGCATTTGAAAAGAGCGGACTTTCACCCACGGATATAGCAGGTATCGGTATTACTAACCAGCGCGAAACAACAATCGTTTGGGATAAGGCAACCGGCAAGCCCGTATACAATGCAATTGTATGGCAGTGCAGAAGAACTGCAGCTATGTGCGAGGAGCTTGCTGCAACCGGAATAGGTGACTACATAACCGAGAAAACCGGACTTCTTATTGACGCATATTTCTCCGGCACAAAAATTAAGTGGATTCTCGATAATGTGCCCGGTGCAAGAGAAAAGGCCGAAAACGGCGAGCTTCTGTTCGGCAACATAGATTCCTGGCTCATCTGGAATCTCACGGGCGGAAAAGCTCATGTTTCCGACTATTCTAACTGCTCACGCACAATGATATTTGATATTGATAAGCTCCAGTGGGATGAAAAGCTCTGTAAGCTACTCGGTATTCCCATGAGTATGCTGCCCACACCCGTACCTTCTTCTATGATTTACGGTCATGTAGCAGAGAGTGTTAAGGGGCTTGAGGCTCTTGCAGGCGTTCCCGTATGCGGCAGCGCAGGCGACCAGGCTGCAGCACTCTTCGGTCAGGGCTGTATTGAAAAGGGCGAAGCAAAGAACACCTACGGTACCGGCTGCTTCACTCTTATGAACACCGGCAGTCAGTCTGTCAGAAGCAAGAGCGGTCTTGTCACAAGCGTTGCATGGGCGCTTGACGGCAAGGTAACATACGCACTTGAGGGCAGCGTATTCAATGCAGGCAGCACAGTTCAGTGGCTGCGCGATGAGCTTCAGATTATCGGCTCTGCTTCCGAGGCAGAATCCCTTGCAACCTCTGTTGAGGATAACGGTGGAGTTTACCTTGTATCCGCATTTACCGGTCTCGGCGCACCGAGATGGGACATGTATGCACGCGGCGCAATAGTCGGACTGACACGCGGCAGCTCAAGAGCGCACATTGTCCGTGCTGCACTTGAGGGCATCACTTATCAGGTTAAGGACCTGCTTGATGCAATGGAGGCAGACGCAGGTGAATCTCTCTCCGTTCTGCGCGTAGATGGCGGTGCATCGGTAAACAACTTTATGATGCAGTTCCAGTCCGATATGCTCAGAAAGCCCATCGACAGACCCAAGATGGTTGAAACTACAGCATTCGGCGCAGCATTCCTCGCAGGCCTTGCGACAGGCGTATGGAAGAGCGTTGAGGAAATAAAGACAATAAGACAGCCTGACAGAGTATTTACTCCTGTTATGGACGAGGATAAGGCAAAGCAGCTGCACAGCAAGTGGCTATGCGCAGTTGAGCGTTCTGCAAAGTGGGAAGAGTAATGGAACAGGTTTTAGTTGTTAAAAGAGAAAAAATCGAAGATTATATATCGGGTAAGAATGGACTTATCACTGCAAATACCGCGGAAATGTTTGACATTATAAAGCGCGAGTATGAGTTTATGCCGCGTCCCGAGGCCGAGGAAAGACCCGACTACAAGCAGATTATTCCGTATGTGATTCTTCTGCAGAATGACAAGGTTTTCGTAACACGCCGTCTTAATAAGGGCGGTGAAGCAAGACTTCACGGTAAAATCTCCATCGGCATCGGCGGACATATAAACCCCGTTGACGATCAGGGTGACCTGCTTATGCAGGGACTCTGGCGCGAGATACACGAGGAGGTTTCACTCGATAAGCACGGTGAGCTTGTATCCTGCGGCTTTATCAATGATGATTCAAACAGCGTAGGCAGTGTACACCTCGGTGCATGCTTCAAGCTCAAAGTTGAAGGCGATGTATTCGTACGGGAAACCGAGAAACTTGAAGGACTTTGGATGACAGTACCCGAGCTTGAGGAAAACTATGATTATATGGAAACCTGGACTCAGATTGCGCTGGAGGTGCTGAAATGAGCATATTCAGACCTACAGACATACTGCTGCCTGATGTTGAAGATATGACCGCATGGAGCGTTGTCGCATGCGACCAGTTTACTTCTGAACCCGAATACTGGCAGGCAGTTTATAATCGCGTAGGCGAAAAGCCCTCATCACTCAGAATGATTCTGCCCGAGGCAGAGCTTGGCATTAAGAATGCCGACGAGGAGAGCGAGAAGATATATGCAACGATGCAGAAATACATTGCTGACAATGTGTTTATCGAGCTGAAGAACAGCTATATCTATGTAGAGCGCATGCAGTCTGACGGAAAGATGCGCAAGGGAATAATCGGTGCATTTGACCTTGAATCATATGACTGGGCAGAGGGTGCTTTTACTCCCATCAGAGCAACCGAGCATACCGTTGAGGACAGATTGCCGCCCAGAGTTAAGGTTCGTGAAAAGGCGAGCCTTGAGATGCCCCATATTATGATTTTCATGGATGACCCTGCTGACAGCGTATTTAGCTCAGTAAAGAAAGGCAATCTTCTGTACGATTTTGAGCTTATGCAAAACGGCGGTCACATCAAGGGCTGGCAGGTTGCCGATAACGCTGCACTTGCTGCGGCTGTATCTAAGCTGTCCGATGAAGATGAGCTTATTGGCAAATACGGCACTGCAGAAAAGCCCATTATCTTTGCGATGGGTGACGGCAATCACAGTATTGCTGCTGCTAAGAAGTACTGGGAGCAGGTTAAAAAGACGGTTGACAAGTCTGAATGGGATACCCATCCCGCACGCTTTGCTCTTGCCGAGCTTGTTAATATACACGACGAGGCAATTAGCTTTGAGCCTATCCACAAGGTAATATTCAATACAGAATCAGCTGATTTTATAGCTCAAGCAAAGAAATTCTTTGAAAATAACGCAGGCAGCGGCAAGGAAATCACACTTCTTGCACATGGCGAAGCTGAAAAGCTCGAAATTGCCGATATGACTCTCGGCGAGCTTATCGGCTCTTGCGAGGATTTCTGCAAGCAGTATATCGCTAAACACGGCGGCAGAATTGACTATATTCACGGTGACGATGAATGCATCGGTATGGCAGGCAGGGAAGACGGTGCAGGCATACTTCTTCCGCGTATGGAAAAGTCCGAATTATTCGTTTCAGTACTCAAAAGCGGACCGTTCCCGAAGAAGAGCTTTTCAATCGGTCACGGCCCCGATAAGAGATACTATCTCGAATGCCGCAGAATTAAGTAATTAATTCTTGTCATATAGCGGATATTGTGATAGAATAATTGCCGTTAATTTGTAATTAAACTTTAGAGGAGCTGTTAAAGATGTCAGGACATTCCAAATGGCACAATATACAGAAGACCAAGGGCGCAGCAGACGCAAAGCGCGCTCAGGCATTTACCAAGATTGCACGCGAAATGATTGTTGCAGTCAAGGAAGGCGGCAGCGGTGACCCCAATAACAATTCCCGTCTCGCAGCTGTTATCACCAAGGCTAAGCCAGCAAATATGCCTAACGACAACATCAAGCGCACAATCGACAAGGCACTCGGTGCAGGTAACACCGATAACTACGAAAAGATAGTATACGAAGGCTACGGTCCCTCCGGTGTTGCAGTTATTGTTGAGACAATGACCGACAACCGCAACCGTACCGCAGGTGAAATTCGCCACTACTTCGATAAGTACGGCGGAAATATGGGCGCTGCAAACTGCGTTTCCTGGTCCTTCGATAAGAAGGGTGTTATCGTAATTGATAACGAGGACGAAGAGCTTGATGAGGACACCGTAATGATGGAGGTTCTCGATGCAGGTGCTGACGATTTTGAGCCCGACGGTGAGACCTTCGTTGTTTACACCAAGCCCGACGATGTATCCGCTGTTGCGGAAGCAATCATTGCAGCCGGCTACAAGCTTCTCTCCGCACAGGTCGAGGTGCTTCCCCAGAACGGCTACATCAAGCTCACCAACAGGGACGACATCAAGAAAATGAGCAAGATGCTCGATATGTTCGAGGATAATGATGATGTCCAGAATGTATGGCATAACTGGGAAGAGTAATTTTATAAGCTTAAAGCAGTACTTCTAAAAGAAGTACTGCTTTTTTTATTTGGTAATAATTCACCGCTTACCATAATATGAATTAGACATAGGACGGTGAGCAAATGAACAGACTTAATGCTGCGGCGGCGCTGCTGCCGATAACGCTTAACAGTGAGCTGCTGATTTTGTCTGAAGAGCAGCGCAGTAATATTGAAGAGATACGCCTTAGAAGCGGACAGGCAATGACAGCGCTTATAAGCGGCAGGGAAATCCCGATTGCGCAGGAGCACATAATCACTTCGGACGAGCTTGAAAGCGTATTGGAGTGCGCAACGGGCGCATCAGTTCATTCAGTTGAGACAAGCATTGCCAACGGCTATGTTAATGTAAGCGGCGGAATAAGGCTTGGTATATGCGGAACAGCGATTATGCGCGGCGGCAATGTCAGCGGAATAAGAAATCTAAGCTCACTTTCTATAAGAATACCTTGCGAAAGATATGGCTGTGCTGAGGCTGAGCTGAATACAATGCTTGCTGACGGAGTGACTGATATTCTTATCATTTCGCCGCCCGGAGCAGGGAAAACCACCTGCCTGAGAGAATTCATAAGAGTGATTTCAAATATGGGATACAGAGTATCGGTTGCCGATGAACGCGGCGAAATTGCTGCTGTATGCAACGGTAGTGCTCAATTTGATGTTGGCATACATACGGACATAATAAGCGATGCACCTAAGGCAAGCGCCGCAATGATTCTCATAAGAGCGATGAATCCGCAGGTGCTTGCAATGGACGAGATAAGCACAAAGGAAGATGTGCAAGCAATTTTCGAAGCAGCAGGCTGCGGTGTGAAGCTCATTGCAACTGCTCACGCGGGTAGCTTTGAGGATTTGTATACGAGGCAAATATACAGACAATTGATTGATTCCGGAGTTTTCAAATACTGCCTTATGATTAATAACGACAAGGGGCACAGAGAGTACTGTGTTAAGAAACTATGAGCTATGTTGGTGCAATTCTGATAACTGTATCGGCTGCACTAATTGGCTTTTCAAAAGCCTATGAGCTCAAGAAATCCGTTGAAACTCTAAGCGAGCTTGTATCTTTGCTTGAATTGCTGCGTAATGAAATATGTACCAGACGCACTCCGATGAAGCAGGTGCTTTCAACTGGATTCATTTCCGGATATAAGCATATTAAGCCTTTTGTTTTATCGCTGAATGAGCATTTGAGCCTGCTTGGAAACAAGAGCTTTTCTCAAATATGGGCTGAATGTATTGCTGACAGCATAACTAATATATCCGACGAAAGCCGAAGCTGTCTTGTTAATCTCGGCAGCAGCCTCGGCAGATATGATGCACAGCTGCAAGCGGCATCAATCGACCGCTGTATAAGCGAGCTTGAGCACGAATATAAAAGCATATATCAGAATCTGAAGAGCAATCAGAAAATGTACATAGGACTTGCAGCGGGAATGGGACTTATCGTGTCAATTATCTTAATCTGAGAGGAATTCAAATGGAAGTTGATTTAATATTCAAAATTGCAGCCGTCGGCATTCTTGTTGCGGTGCTGAACATTTTGCTTACACGCTCAGGACGCGATGAGCAGGCTCTTATGACAACAATTGCAGCACTCGTTGTTGTGCTGATTGTTGTTGTACAGAAAATCAGCGAGCTTTTCGGCCTTATCAAGACTTTGTTTCAGCTGTAATGGAGGTTCTTAGCAAAGCTGCGGCTATTGCGCTGCTAAGCGCCGCATGCAGTCTTACCATTAAATCAAAAAATCCCGAGATTTCCTTTGTACTTACAGCAATTTGCGCTGTTTGCGTTTGCTTCGCAGCAGTAGGTATGCTCTCGGACATAGTTGCGTTTATCGACGGCATTATGGACAAGTCCGAGCTGCCGTCAGCAGTATTTCTGCCGGTGATTAAATGCGTGGGCATTGCACTTATAACGGGACTAATCAGCAATCTTTGCAAGGATGCAGGACAAAACGGTACTGCATCGGCTATTGAATATCTCGGCAGCGCAGCGGCGGTGTTCACCGCATTACCGCTGATGCAGACAATGCTCAACGCCCTGGAGGACCTGCTATGAAAAGATTTGCGGCCTTTTTGCTTGCGGTTATTCTACTGTCGGCACAGTGCTTTGCTGCGCAGCTTGAAACAGATGGAGTTGTAAATGCAGTGCCGGGAGAGGTTAAGGAAATAGTTGGCGGCATTGATGTTGTTGGAAATACAGAAGCTTTTTGGGGAAGAATAACCGGCGCAGTAAAAAACGCAATAAACGATAATATTAAGAGCATATTGAAGATAGCGGTAAGCGTGCTTGCCATTGCGGTAATTTGCTCGATTCTTACAGTGTTCGGAAATGAAAAAACACCGGATTATATACATATGTGCGGCTGTGCAGCAATTTTGCTGGTATGCGTAAGTGATGTAAATTCATACATTTCACTTGGAACAGACGCAATTAATGAAATATCCGCTTTTTCAAATATCCTGCTTCCGACTCTATGCACAGCAACTGCAACCTGCGGTGCGGTTGGTGCTGCAACTGTTAAATATGCGGCTGCTGCATTATTCATGGACCTGATTATCGCTGCGGCTAAGAACATTATTCTTCCGTTTATATATGCCTATCTCGCCCTTAGCTGTGCTTCTGCTGCCTTTGATAATAAACCGCTCGGTTCAATTGCATCGCTATTCAAATGGATATGTACAAGCCTTATGACGATTCTTTCGCTTGCTTTTACAGCCTATATAAGCATTAGCTCTGCAATTGCCTCAAGTGGAGATGCCGTGGCAACAAAGCTCGCAAAAACAACAATTTCAGCTGCGCTTCCGGTTGTCGGCAGCATAATATCCGATGCAGCCTCAAGTGTTATTGCAGGTGCAGAGCTTATTAAAAACACAATCGGTGTATTCGGAATGCTTACAGTGCTGGCAATATGCGCTTCACCGCTAGTTATTATCGGCTTAAATTATCTGGCGTTCAAGGCTGCTGCGGTTGGAGTTGCAGCTATGAAAACAACTAAAATTGCGGCGCTTACCGATAGCATTGGCAGTGCTTTCGGAATGCTTCTCGGACTCGTTGGCTGCTGTGGAGTAATTATGTTTATTTCAATACTTTCGTGCGTCAGAACGGTGGTGGGTTAATGAACAGCTTCCTGCGTGATTATATCCTTAGCTTAATTTGTACGGCATTTCTTTGCTCACTTGCACTCATTTTAGTACCCAAAAGCCGTGCAAAAGCGGCTGTAAGCGTGGTTTGCGCAGTTACAATGATAACTGCCATTATCTTACCCATTACACAAATTGATTTTACTGCTTACTCCCAATCACTCGCGCAGTACCGAAGCCGTGCCGAGAAGTATGCAAATAACGGAGAAGAAGACCGTGAAAACTTAAACCGTTTGTACATAGAAGAGCAGTGCCAAGCATATATATTGGACAAAGCCGAAAACGCTTGCGTTGATATTTCATCTGTGTATGTCAGCACTGAATGGTCAAATGACGGCTATTGGTATCCCGTAAGCGCACAGATAGAGAGTAATTGCTCGGATGCGGAAAAAAGCAGGCTTGAAAAACTAATAGAAGCTGATTTGGGCATAAGCAAAGACAATCAGAAATGGAGCAGTACAAATGAAAATGGGTAAAATTGCTGATGTACTGGGCAAATACAAATATCCCTTGATAATTCTCGTAGTCGGACTTGTACTGCTGGCTTTGCCGTCAGGCTCAAAAAGCCAGGGAGAAGCAGCTATCCAAAAGGATGATGAGCAAAGACTTGAAATGATTCTTGAGAGCAGTATGGGAGTAGGGCAGGCAAAGGTTTTGCTTTCCGAAAACGGAGCGGTAATAGTATGCGATGGCGCAGCCAATCCTGAAGTAAAGCTATGTGTTATCAAAGCAACGGAAGCATTTACCGGACTTGGCTGCGATGAGATACAGGTACTGAAAACAAAGCAAAATTAGGAGGGCAAAATGAAAAACATCAAGAGGAATGTTACAATAGTGTCTGTGCTGCTGCTTGTATGCGCAGCGGTATATCTTAACTGGTCATATAACAATAAATGGGGTGAGGCAGATACCGCTATGGTAAAGGCGGAGGATGCCGCGATGAAAGAAGCAAACGAGGCATATGAAGCTGCAAACAGCGCAGGAAGCTCATCAGGCTACTTTGCTGAGGCAAGACTAAACCGTCAGGTATCGCGCGAGGAAGCAATGAAGCTGCTTGAGGATGCGGTGAAAAACGAAGATGCCTCAAAGGAAACCATTGATTCGGCAATGCAATCAATTTCAACAATGGCGAACTACTCAATGAGTGAAACACAGCTTGAAAATAAGCTTATAGCAAAGGACTTTACCGATTGCGTCGTATATATGAGCGATGATAAAATCACTGTTGCCGTACCTGCTCCGGTTGATGGCTTGAGTGAAGCAGCAGTTGCAAGAATAACCGAAACAGTTACCGCAGAAACCGATTACACGGCAGCTCAACTGAACATTATAGAAATTTCAGCATAAAAAGACGGGTTTTCCCGTCTTTTTATGCTTTATTTTTGCACTGTATTGTGGTACAATGTTATGAAATCATTATGGAGGCAGAAAAATGAGCGAAAACTACATCAGCTGCAAGGATGAAAACGGCAGCATTAATATTTCCGAGGAAGTAATATCCACAATGGTTCGTACCGCAATCACCGAGATTGACGGCGTTGCCGGTATCTCCAACGCTGCAGGCTCTGAGCTTGCCGAGCTTATCGGCTTCAAGACCATTTCCAAGGGTCTTAAGGTTCAGATAGTTGACGATACCATCAAGGTTGATGCTATCATTCTCGTTCGCTACGGCTGCAATATCGTAAGCGTTGCTCGCGATGTACAGAACTCTGTTACCGAGGCTGTGCAGGCAATTACCGGCATTGACAAGGCTGAGGTAAATGTCCATGTCTCCGGCGTTGCATTTGAAAAGTAAGACTGAGAGGAAATCTGTATGAAGAGAACTACTGCAAGAGAGATAGCAGTACAGCTCGGCTTCTATGCATCAGCAACCGAAAAACCCGTTGCTGATATTGTTGACGAGTTTTTTGATAAAGAATACTATGCCACTCTGGCTGAGGCAGACGAGCTTTTTGCTGAGTACCCTGAGAAAAAGCAGATGGATTACATCGTTCGCCTTGCAAGTCTGATGGAGGATTACCGGATTCAGATTGACAAGTATATTGAAAAATATGCTCAGGGCTGGAAGGTAAGCCGCATTTCCAAGACCGCTATGGCTGTTATGCGCTGCGCAATCTGCGAGGTGCTGTATATGGACGACATCCCCAATGCAACTGCCATTAACGAGGCTGTTGAGCTTGCAAAGGGCTATGATGAGCCCGAGGTCGTATCCTTCATTAACGGCGTACTCGGCGGATTTATGAGAGGCGAATTTGACAAGGAAGCCGCTGTCGAGACGGAGATAGAATAATGAACGACAGAACTCTGACTGTTTCGGAGCTTAATAACATAATAAAGACACTGATTGACTGCGAGCCCATGCTGAGTAAGGTATGCGTACGCGGTGAGCTTTCAAATTACAAGGTTTACCCGTCAGGACATCATTACTTTACTCTTAAGGATGCCGAAAGCAGCTTAAGATGTGTTATGTTCAAAAGCAGTGCATCAAAGCTGCGCTTTCGACCGGAAAGCGGTATGGGTGTAACTGCTTTTGGTCGTATTTCGGTATTTCCCCGTGACGGTGCGTATCAGCTATATTGCACAGACCTGATTCCCGAGGGTACGGGCGATTTGCAGATTGCGTATGAGCAGCTTAAAGCAAAGCTTGCCGCCGAGGGCTTATTTGACCCTGCACACAAGAAAAAGCTGCCGCAGTTTCCCGATAAGATTGCAATCATAACATCCTCCGCAGGTGCTGCGGTACACGATATGATCAGAATTCTCGGCAAGCGCTGGCCCATGACAAAGGTAGTGCTTTTACCTGTGCGCGTTCAGGGCGTTGAAGCGCCGCCAGAAATAGTCGGTGCAATAAGATATGCAAATGCTCACAAGGTTGCCGACTTGATTATAACGGGCAGAGGCGGTGGCTCAATTGAGGATTTGTGGGCCTTTAACGACGAGCGCGTAGCGAGAGCGATCTATGAATCGGAGCTTCCCGTTATATCGGCAGTAGGTCACGAGCCCGATGTAACAATATCCGACTTTGTAGCCGATGTGAGAGCATCAACGCCTTCAAACGCAGCCGAGCTTGCAGTTCCCGATGTTGCGGAGATGCGTGAGCTGCTTGAGAATCTCAGCATTCGCGAATCCCAGGCAATTCGTAAGAAGCTGTCAAGGCTGTCAAGCAAGCTTGACGATATAAAGAGCCGAAGAGTGCTGCAAAGTCCTATGGCATATGTTGACAGCAAGCGAGCAGTGCTTGATTATGTAAGAGATAAATTCATCGCATCCGCTGACCGAGCAAATTCAGCAAAAAGGCAGCAATTTGTACGACTTGCAGCTGCGCTTGATGCTATGAGTCCACTCAAGGTTTTAGGCAGGGGATATGCCATAGCCGCCGATAAGAAGGGCGAGCTTGTAAGAAGCATTAACGATGTACACACCGACGATAAGCTCAGGCTTTGCGTGAGCGACGGCGTAATCAAATGCCGCGTTGAAGAAAGTGAGGCAATAAGTTTTGAGTGAAAATATAATGAGTTTTGAACAGTCAATCAGCAGACTTGACGAGATAGTACGCCTTCTTGAAAAGGGCGATGCACCCCTGAGCGATTCCCTCAAGCTTTTTGAAGAGGGAACAAGTCTTATTTCCAATTGCGATGCAATGCTTAACGAGGCTGAGCAGATGGTCATAAAGCTCAAGAAAGGACCAAACGGTGAGCCTATCGAGCTGCCGTTTGAGGATGTCGATTGATATGACCGCAAAAGAATACAAGGAAATAGTAGATGCAAGACTTGCTGAGTATTTCAGCAAAAAGGGAATGCCGCAGGATGGTCTGTTTGAGTCTATGAATTACAGCCTCACTGCGGGCGGCAAGCGCATAAGACCCATATTAGTGCTTGAGTTTTGCAGAATTTCGGGCGGCGATATAGAAAAAGCAATGCCCGTTGCCTGCGCAATTGAAATGCTGCACACATACAGCCTTATTCATGACGACCTGCCCTGCATGGATGACGATGATTTGCGCCGCGGCAAGCCGACTAACCATGTGGTATTCGGTGAATGCACCGCAGTGCTTGCAGGTGATGCGCTTCAGGCAGAAGCATTCGGCACAATTCTCAGAAGTGAGCTTCCTGCAGAGGCAAGAGCAAACTGCGCTGAGATACTTGCTGATGCAGTGGGTGCCGACGGTATGTGCGGCGGTCAGTATCTTGATATGATAGGTGAGAACAAGACTCTTACCGAGGCAGAGCTTGACGAGATTAACACAAGAAAAACCGGCGCACTTCTCATTGCTGCCTGCAAAATGGGCGTTGCCGCTGCCGGCGGAGACGAGAAAATGATGGAGGCTGCAACTCAGTTCGGCGCTTCAATAGGAGCTGCATTCCAGATAAGAGACGATATGCTTGATGTAATCAGCACCAACGAAATTCTCGGCAAGCCCGTAGGTTCGGATGCGCAGGAAAACAAGAACACCTACATGGTGCTTTGCGGCGCAGAAAAGTGCATGAGTATGATTGAAAAGCTCACACAGCATGCAAAGAACGAGCTGAATTCAGCATTTTCCGATACCGAATTTCTGTGTGGACTCGCAGATTCAATGGTCACAAGACTGAATTAAATTTGAATATTCTTAAAACCGTGTCGAATATCTATTGTAATATTCGGCACGGTTTGTTATTATATAAAGTAGCATATTATGCGAATAAACAGATAAGTTCAGGGGTATTGTTTTGAATATTCTGAATAAGGTCAATTCCTCAAACGATATTAAACAGCTAAAACCTGATGAATTAAATACACTTTGTGCGGAACTAAGACAGTTTATTATAGACAGTGTTTCCAAGACAGGCGGCCATTTGGCTTCCAACCTCGGCTCAATTGAGCTTACCGTTGCTTTGCACAGAGTATATGACAGTAAAAAAGACAGAATCGTCTTTGATGTAGGTCATCAGAGCTATGCTCATAAGATAATTACCGGACGAAGAGACAGCTTTAGTACTCTGCGTTGCCACGGAGGTATCTCAGGCTTTCCTAAGCCCTATGAGGCCGATGACGATGCTTTTATTGCAGGTCACGCTTCCGATTCAGTTTCCCTTGCGCTTGGTATGGCAAGAGCAAGAACAATCAAAAACGAAGACTACGATGTCGTAGCTGTAATCGGTGACGGTGCTCTTACGGGCGGACTTGCATACGAGGGTCTTGCAAATGTCGGCGGCTGCGATGAGCCTATGGTCATTATCCTCAACGACAACGGAATGTCCATTAACGGCAATGTAGGTGGTATGGCAAAGCTTCTTTCAAGAGAAAGAGTCAAACCGGGCTATATTAACTTCAAGCGCTGGTATCGCCGCACTGTCGGCACTATTACTCCGGTTTATGCCGCAAGTCATAAGTTTAAGGAGTATCTGAAAAAATCAATTCTGCCAGTCAATATGTTTGACTCAATGGGTATCTATTATCTCGGTCCGGTTGACGGACACGATGTTGAGCAGCTCGAAACCGTTATCCGTTGGGCAAAAGATATGAAGACGCCTGTTCTTGTCCATGTGTTAAGCACAAAGGGCAAGGGCTGCAAATATGCCGAGGAGCATCCCGATAAATATCACGGTGTTGGTCCGTTCAATCCCGAAACAGGTGACCTCGGTCCGTCAAAAGCGAGCTTCTCGTCCGTATTCGGTAACAAGCTCTGCGAGATTGCCGATAAAAACAATGATGTTGTTGCCATTACGGCGGCAATGACCTCGGGCACGGGACTTTCGGGCTTTGCCGAGAAGTATCCCGAGCGCTTTTTCGATGTAGGAATTGCTGAGCAGCATGCAGTATCAATGGCAGCAGGAATGGCGAAGCAGGGACTTGTACCTGTTGTTGCAGTCTATTCAAGCTTCCTGCAGAGAGCCTACGATATGCTCATACACGATGTATCTCTGCTTAATCTCCATGTAGTGTTCTGTGTCGACAGAGCAGGCCTTGTCGGCAGCGACGGTGAAACCCACCACGGTACCTTTGATGTCAGCTATTTAAGCTCGGTGCCTAATATGCAGATACTATGTCCTGCAAGCTTTGCCGAGCTTGAATATATGCTCAATTATGCCGTTAACGAAATGGATGGTCCCGTTGCAATCAGATATCCGAGAGGCGGCGAGGGTGAGTTCAAAGCCGTAAGCACTGAAAATACAGAGCTTCTCGCAAGAGGAACAGATATTACGCTCGCTGCATACGGCACAAATATCAACCTTATGACCGCGCTTGCCGAAAAGCTCTCAGCAGATGGCGTTTCAGCAGAGGTAATCAAGATTTCAAGGATTATGCCGCTTGAAACGGATAAAATCCTCGAATCCCTCAATAATACGCATAAGCTCCTGTTTGCAGAGGATGTCTGCAGTTCTGGATGCGTAGGTAATATGGTTTTAGCAGCTGCCGAAGCTGCAGGCATTAAGCTTTTCGGTGCCGAGATATGCAATCTCGGTGACGGAATTGTGCCGCACGGCAGCGTAAGTGAATTAATGAAGGACTGTGCGCTCGATGTGGATAGTCTTTACGAAAAAGCAATTAACCTTGTAAGAGGTGTAAAGTGAAAAAGATTCGATTGGATCAGCTGGTTTTTGACCTCGGACTTGCAGAAAGCAGAGAAAGAGCAAAAACCACAATAATGAGCGGACTTGTATTTGTAAACGGTCAGCGCGCAGACAAGCCCGGTATGCAGGTGCTGCCCGATGTCAATGTTGAAGTAAAGGGCGCTGCACTGCCGTATGTAAGCAGAGGCGGCTTTAAGCTCGAAAAAGCACTCAAGGTATTTCCCATTGATGTAGAAGGAAAAACCTGCATTGACTGCGGTGCATCAACCGGAGGCTTTACCGATGTTTTGCTTCAGAACGGCGCCGAAAAGGTTTATTCCGTTGATGTAGGCTATGGTCAGCTTGCGTGGAGCCTGCGAAATGACGAGCGCGTTGTAAATATGGAGCGCACAAATATCCGCTATATAAGCGCAGAGCAGATTCCTGAGCCTATTGATATTGCGGTTATGGATTTGTCCTTCATTTCCATTAAGCTTGTTCTGCCCGCAGTTTGTGCTCTGCTTAAGGACGATGCTGAGCTTGTTTGCCTTATTAAGCCGCAGTTTGAAGCAGGCAGGGAAGAGGTCGGCAAAAAGGGCGTTGTACGCGACAAATCGGTGCATCTTTCCGTTATAGAAAGCATTCTCAGCTTTGCACCTACCGTAAATATGACGGTTATGGGTCTTGATTTCTCACCTATCAAAGGACCTGAGGGCAACAGAGAGTATTTGTGTTATATGAAAAAAGGTGAGCATACCGCCGCTGAAATTGATGCGAAGGCAGTGGTTGAGGCATCTCATGCATGCCTTTAAGGAGTAAAAATGGCAAGACTGATTGTTTTATGCCCGAATCCCTTCAGAGATACGGGTCTTGAACTGACACTCAAGGCAAGGAAGCTTCTTCTTGAGCACGGCTTTGATGTAAAAATCTGCCCTGTTTTCGGCGCAGATGATAAGGAAGCAATTCCCGAGAATGTTGAGATTACCGCATGGTCGGATATTTCAGATGACGCAAAGCTTTATATAGTTATCGGCGGTGACGGCACCATGCTTCACACTGCCAGATACCTGAATCACAAGAACATTCCCATGCTTGGAATAAACCTCGGTACAAAGGGCTTTATGGCGCCTCTTGAACCCGAAAACCTTGACCTCATAATTGAGGCTGCAGAGGGCAGATATGTATCAAGCTACCGCATGATGATTGATGTTGAGCTTGTACGCAACGGTGAGGTTATCTACAAGGATTGCGGTCTTAATGACCTCGTCATTCACGGTATGGGAGATTGCATCAAGCTTACTGCGCTGTGCGATGGTGACAGAATTGTTAGCTTCTCGGGTGACGGCATAATTGTATCCACACCTACAGGCTCAACGGGTTACTCAATGTCCGCAGGCGGGCCGATTGTTGAGCCTGAAGCTAAAAACCTTATTGTATCCCCGATTTGCGCACATGTAATGGGTGCAAAGACCTTTGTTCTCGGACCCGAACGAACAGTTACAATCAAGGCAGAGAAAATCCACGACCGCCGTGCCTATGTTTCCGTCGACGGTACAGAGGGAATTGACCTTGTAAATGATGACATTGTAATTGTCCGTCAGTCAAATAAAAAAGCAAATCTTATTCATATGGGGCTTTGCAGCTTCTATGATTCCACTTTTGACAAACTCCTTTATAAAAATCACTAGGGGGCCAATATGAAGAACGCCAGACAAAATGTAATTCTGCAGATTATCACCGAGCAGGATATCGAAACCCAGGCACAGCTTATTGACGCACTTGCCGAGCGCGGTGTTGTCAGTACCCAGGCAACTCTGTCCAGAGATATCAAGGACCTTCAGCTTGTCAAAGAGCTTGGTAAAAACGGAAAGTACCATTATTCCGTAAGCGGTAAGTCCAAGAACAACGATTATGAGCAGCGCCTTCGCAAGATATTCAAGGAAAGCGTAACCTCCTACACCGTTGCACAGAATCTTATCGTTATCAAGACTCTGCCCGGACTTGCAAATGCCGCTTGCGCAACACTTGACTCAATGCATATTGAGAGCCTTGCGGGCACAATTGCAGGTGACGATACCGCATTCCTCGCAATGACAGACAAAAAATCTGCAGAGGATTTCTGCAAGGAAATCGATGACATGATGTAAGATGAGGTTCGATAATGCTTACTGAACTGCATATTGAAAATATTGCCGTAATTGAAAAAGCAGATATTGAATTCCGCAAGGGCATGACCGTTCTCACCGGTGAAACCGGTGCAGGTAAATCAATCATCGTCGATTCCCTCGGCGCCGTACTCGGCGCAAGAACCAGCCGTGAGCTTGTTAGGTCAGGTGCTGATAAGGGTGTAGTATCAGCAGTATTTGAGTCCGTCAATGCCGATAAGTGGTTTGAGGAAAACGATATTGAGCCTGAGGACGAGATTATAATTCAGCGCAAAATCAGCGCCGAAGGCAAAAACAGCTGCCGTGTATGCGGAAATCCCGTGTCGGTTGCACAGCTCAGAGAATTGGGCGCGCTGCTTTTGGATGTTCACGGTCAGAATGACGGCAGACAGCTTATGGACGAGGCCAACCACCGCTCATATCTCGACAGCTTCGGCGATTATTCTGATGTACTGAATAGCTATAAGGCGGCTTACGCAGAGTATAAATCGTGCAAGCGTGAAATTGAGCGCCTTTCAATTGATGAAATTGAAAAGGAGCGCCTTGCCGATAGCCTGCAGTACCAGATTGATGAGCTTGAGAAGGCAAATCTAAAGGTCGGGGAAGAGGATGAGCTTACCGCAAAGCGCGACCTTCTGAGAAACTCCGAAAAGCTGACTGAGGCTATTGACAGTGCATATGCAGCCTTATACGGCAACGATACCAGTGCAGGTGCACTTGCTGATGAGGCGTCGGCGCTGATAAGCCGTGCAGCCCTTATCACAGATGAGCTTAAGGAAACTGCAGATATCATTGAAAACGCCTCAGCACTTATTTATGACGCATCTGAGCGAATTCGAGATTTTCGCGATAGCCTTGAGTTTTCCCCCGAGGAATACGATAACATTGAATCAAGACTATCCCTGCTTAAAAAGCTGCGCAGAAAGTATAATGCCGATGAAGAGGGCATACTTGCTCATCTTGACGAGTGCAGAAAAAAGCTTTCCGAGCTTGAATATGCGGGCGATATGCTGATAAAGCTCAACAAACAGCTTGAGAAGAACATTGCAGTCTGCAAAGAAGCAGGTGCTGAACTTACTTCTAAGCGCAAGGCGGCGGCTGAAATACTTGAAAAGCGAATTGTATCCGAGCTGCGCGACTTGAGTATGCCGTCGGTCAGATTTGCCGTTTCAATTGAGCCTGTTGATAACAGCATAGGCTTTGATGCAAACGGCGCAGACGAAATCAAATTCTTGATTTCCGCAAATGCAGGCGAAGCACTCGGCCGCATCTCGAAGATTGCTTCGGGCGGTGAGCTGAGCCGAATAATGCTTGCTATGAAGACCGTTTTTTCAAAGAATGACCCGATAGAAACGATGGTCTTTGACGAAATCGACACGGGCGTTTCCGGTGTTGCCGCACAGCGCGTCGGTGAAAAAATGTCCGATTTGTCCCGCGGTAAGCAGGTGCTGTGCATAACTCATCTGCCGCAGATTGCAGCAATTGCCGATAATCACAATCTAATCGTAAAAAACGAGCGCAACGGCCGTACATATACCGAGGTCTGTGAGCTCGATAATGAAGGCAGATGCCGGGAGCTTGCCCGTCTGCACGGCGGTGATAACATTTCCGAGCTGACACTTGCAAGCGCTGCTGAGCAGCTTGCATCTGCTGAAAAATATAAACACTCACGCAAAGCGTAATTCTGGAGGTACTACTTTGAGCGTTAAAGAAAAAGCATTGGAATATCACAAGAAGGGCTATAATTGTACCCAGTCTGTACTCTCTGCTCTTTCTGAGTACACCAATTTGGACGAAAACACCGCGCTTGCAATTGCCGGCGGCTTCGGCGGAGGACTTAGAAGCGGTGAGATTTGCGGCGCAATATCCGGCTGTGTAATGGCTGTCAGCCTTACCTGCCCGCTGTTAGACCCTAAAGACAAAAAGCAGTCTAAAAAGGTTGCAACACTCGCAAGCAAGAGCGTATCCGAAGCCCGCGAAAAGTTCGGCTGCGTAAGATGTCTCGAGCTTAAGGCCAAGAAGGTCAAGTGCACGGATATGATTTCTTATATGGCAGAGGTTGCTGAAAATATTATAAATGAGAATAAATAAATCAGGAGAAAATACAATGGGAATTTATGAAGAACTGGTTGCCCGTGGTCTAATTGCACAGGTTACTAACGAAGACGAAATCAGAGAAATGGTCAATAACGGCAAAGCTACCTTCTATATCGGCTTTGACTGTACTGCTGACTCTCTCCATGTAGGTCATTTCATGGCACTTTGCCTTATGAAGCGTCTGCAGATGGCAGGCAATAAGCCTATCGCCCTTATCGGTGATGGAACCACTCTTATCGGCGACCCCTCCGGCCGTACCGATATGCGTCAGATGCTTACCGAGGAGACAATTCAGCACAATGCAGAGTGCTTCAAGCGTCAGATGGAAAAGTTCATCGACTTCGGCGAAGGCAAGGCACTTATGCTCCGCAACTCCGCATGGCTCAAGCCCCTCAACTATATTGAGGTTCTGCGTGATGTCGGCGCATGCTTCTCCGTAAACAATATGCTCCGCGCTGAATGCTACAAGCAGCGTATGGAAAAGGGTCTTAGCTTCCTCGAGTTCAACTACATGATTATGCAGAGCTATGACTTCTACTACATGTTCCAGCACTACGGCTGCAATATGCAGTTTGGCGGCAACGACCAGTGGAGCAATATGCTCGGCGGTACCGAGCTTATTCGCCGCAAGCTCGGCAAGGACGCACACGCAATGACTATCACTCTGCTCCTCAATTCCGAGGGCAAGAAGATGGGTAAGACCGCATCCGGTGCTGTATGGCTTGACCCCAATAAGACAAGCCCCTTCGAGTTCTATCAGTATTGGCGCAATGTCGGCGATGCAGATGTACTCAAGTGCATCCGTATGCTGACCTTCCTGCCTCTTGAGCAGATAGACGAGATGGACTCCTGGGAAGGCAGCCAGCTGAACAAGGCAAAGGAAATCCTCGCATTCGAGCTTACCGCTCTTGTACACGGCGAAGAAGAGGCAAAGAAGGCAGAAGCATCCGCAAAGGCGCTCTTCGGCGGCGCAGGCAACAATGAGAATATGCCTTGCACCGAGATTACCGAGGCTGACCTCGTTGACGGCGCAATGGATATTATGACCGCACTTGTCAAGACCGGCCTTTGCGCATCCAAGTCCGAGGCACGCCGCAACATTCTGCAGGGCGGCGCATCTGCAGACGATGCAAAGGTTGCAGATATCTCAAAGGCATTTACCGCAGATGAGCTTAAAAACGGCATAGTTCTCAAGCGCGGTAAGAAGAACTTCAACAGACTCATACTCAAATAATCAGGTGATTTAAATGTCAATAGAAAAGGGAAGAGAATATTTCAGACAGTTCGGTATGGAGGACAGAGTGCAGGAATTCACCGTTTCCAGCGCAACTGTTGAGCTTGCTGCGCTTGCGCTCGGAGTTGAAGGCGCAAGAATAGCAAAGACTCTTTCGTTTAAAAAGGACGATAGCTGCATTCTTATCCTTGCAGCAGGCGACGCACGCATAGATAACCGCAAATTCAAGGACAAATTCCACATGAAGGCAAAGATGCCTTCACCCGAAGAGGTTCTTGAGCTTGTCGGTCATCCCGTAGGCGGAGTCTGCCCGTTCGGAATTAACGACGGAATCGATGTATATCTTGACGAAAGCCTCAAGCGTTTTGTTACCGTTTTCCCCGCAGTTGGTAGCGGAAACAGCGCAATTGAGCTTAATCTTAATGAGCTTTTCAAGTACTCAAACGCAATTGAGTGGATTGATGTTTGCAAGCTCCCCGAGGAACAGGTATAAACTTTTAAAGCAGAAAAGCTTATGCTTTTCTGCTTTTTTCACTCAATATATTATTATTCTATGCCCTTGCTAATCTATATATTGTGTAGTATAATAATTCCATATAATATGCAGCAGGGGACACCCCGTAAGGCATCCCCCGTTATATAAAAGCAGCGGCGCGCACCTGCCCGCTGAATCATATTATGCTGCATAACAAACTGAGGTTAATGGTTATGATAAAGATTGCTCCTTCAATACTTTCTGCTGATTTTTCTAAGCTCGGCGCAGAAATTGAGGATATTAAGCGTGGCGGCGCTGATTATGTACATTTTGATGTAATGGACGGAGAGTTTGTACCGAATATTTCTATAGGTGTTCCCGTTCTCAAATCCGTCAGAAAAGCAACTGATATGTTCCTCGATGTTCATCTTATGATTGACCGACCCGTCAGATATGCCGAGGTATTCTGCAAGTCCGGTGCTGACCTTGTTATGTTCCATGTAGAGTCGGATACAGAGGAAAAAATCAGCGAGGCTATTGATATTGTCAAAGCCTGCGGTAAGAAGGTCGGACTTTCTGTTAAGCCAAAGACTCCCGCGGAAGCTATCTATCCGTTTATCGACAGACTTGATATGGTGCTTGTTATGACCGTTGAGCCCGGCTTTGGCGGACAGAGCTTTATGCACGACCAGCTGCCCAAAATCAAGCAGTTCCGCGAGGAAATTGACCGCAGAGGTCTCGACTGCGAGCTTGAGGTTGACGGCGGCGTTGACCCCGTAACCGCTAAGCTTTGCAAGGATGCAGGCGCAAATGTCCTCGTAGCAGGCAGCGCAGTATTCGGCAAGGCAGACCGTGCCGCACAGATTGAGGCAATAAGAAACGCTTAATTGGAGATATACAGATGGCTTTTTTCCCCGCATCACTTGAAAACCTAATAGATAAATTTGCATCACTTCCCGGTATAGGCAGAAAGAGCGCACAGCGCCTTGCTTTTCATGTGCTTTCCTTACCCGAGGGCGAGGCTGAAAGCTTTGCATCAGCAATTATGGAGGCAAAGGCACATGTAAACTGCTGCAAAATCTGCCAGAATCTCACCGAGGGTGAGGTATGCTCTGTTTGTGCAAGTGACAGACGCGATAAAAGCACTGTGTGTGTAGTATCCGAGCCGCGTGATGTGCTTTCCATTGAAAGAAGCCATGAATTCAAGGGCGTATACCATGTATTGCACGGCGTACTGTCCCCGATAGGCCACATAGGTCCCGATGATATCAAAATCAACGAGCTTGTTAAGCGCGTTTCTGCTGATGACAGTGAAATCAGCGAGATAATAATGGCAACAAACCCCGATACAGAGGGCGATGCTACCGCAATGTACATATCAAGACTTCTTAAGCCCTTCGATGTAAGGGTTACCCGTCTTGCGTATGGAATTCCCGTCGGCTCAAATCTTGAATTTGCCGACGAAGCAACTCTGCTTCGCGCAATCGAAGGCAGAATTGAAATGTAATTTTACGGCTACAATTAACTCAGAGCTTAATTAATTTATTTAGATATACATACCGAATATGTGGGGGGATTGCCACGCTTCAGACTGCGATTCAGGGCAGGCTGTTGCGAGGTCCCCTTTGTTTGCATTTTCGGAAAAATGAATCTGGAACGGAGGTTAACATGACACCAAAAATCAAAATCATACCACTTGGCGGCTTAGGTGAAATCGGCAAAAACATGACCGCTTTTGAATGCGGTACTGATATTATCGTTGTTGACTGCGGTTTGGGTTTTCCCGATGAGCAGATGTACGGAATTGATATAGTAATTCCCGATATTTCCTATCTTAAATCAAATGCCGAGAGAATTCGCGGCATAATACTCACACACGGACACGAGGACCATATCGGCGCAATTCCTTATGTTATGCGCGAGCTTGATGTTCCCATTTATGCTACGCCTTTAACCGCAGCTATTGTTGAGCTAAAGCTTGAAGAGCACGATATGCTTTACAATACGCAGATTTTCACTAAGAAAGCAGGCGATGTATTCCGTCTCGGCTGCTTCAGCATTGAGTTTATCAATGTAAACCACAGCATTGCCGATGCAGTTGCACTCGCAATAAAAACACCGCTCGGAACTATTGTCCACACCGGTGACTTCAAGATAGATGTAACTCCCGTTCAGGGAGAAATGATTGACCTGCCCAGACTCGGACAGCTCGGCAACGAGGGCGTTCTCGCTCTTCTCAGCGACTCTACAAATGTCGAGAAGCCCGGACATTCCGCATCAGAGCGCAAGGTCGGTGAAACCTTTGATATGCTGTTCAAAAACTGCGACCAGCGTATTATAATCACAACCTTTGCATCAAATGTCCACAGATTGCAGCAGATAATCGATGTTGCGGCAAAGTATAAGCGCAAGGTAGCCATCACCGGACGCAGTATGGAGAATATCCTTCGCGTTGCAACCGTTCTCGGATATCTAACAATTCCCGAGGACACTATGGTTGATATTAATCTTGTAAACAAGCTGCCTAAGAACAAGGTTGTAATTATCTCAACCGGCAGCCAGGGCGAAACCATGTCCGCTCTGTACAGAATGGCATTTTCCGAGCATCGACAGATTAACATTGAAGCAGGTGATAGGGTTATCATTTCCGCATCTGCAATTCCCGGCAACGAGAATATGATAAGTAAGGTAATCGACGAGCTGTTCCACAAGGGTGCAGAGGTCATTTACGACCGTCATACCGACCTGCATGTATCCGGTCACGCGTCTCAGGAGGAGCAGAAGCTTATGCTCGCACTTGTTAAGCCCAAGTATTTCATTCCCGTTCACGGTGAATACCGTATGCTCGTAAAGCATGCTGAAATCGGCAAAATGATGGGCATTGAGCCGAAGAACATCGTTATTGCTGAAAACGGCAAGATTATTGAGTTTTCCAAGAAGGGTGCAAAAATCAACGGCGCAGTTCAGTCCGGTGCAATCATGGTCGACGGTATGGGTGTCGGTGATGTCGGCAGCGTTGTCATGCGCGACCGCCACAGACTTGCAGAGGACGGCATGGTAGTTATCGTAATCACCTTGTCCTCATGGGATAACACGCTTCTTTCTGAGCCTGAGATTCTCACACGCGGCTTTATCTATGTTAAGGAAGCCGAGGATATGCTCGAAGAACTCAAGCGCGTTACAAAGGAAACTGTTGCCGTCTGCGAGGAAAACGGAATCAAGGATTGGTCTGCAATCAAGAGCAGAATCAAGAGCAATGTTTCCGCCTATCTGTATAAGACCACAAAGCGCAGTCCTATGATTCTGCCGCTTATTTCCGAAGTATGAGTATTCCTGTATTTGACTGCCATTGCGATACTATTGCAAGGTGCTTGTGGGAAGGCGGAAGTCTGCGTAAAAACAGCTTTCACCTTGACCTGACAAGGCTGAAGCAATACGAAAAAGCAGCTCAGGTGTTTGCCGTATGTACGGAAACACTTGATAATCCGATTGGAAAAGCCTCAGCAATGCTTGAGCTTCTCAACCGTCAAATAAAAGAAAATTCAGACATAGTTAAGCTATGTCTGAATTTTCATGATATAAACACCGCTATAAGCGAAAACAAAATTGCCGCCTTGATATCCGTCGAAGGCTGTGAGCAGATTGCTTCACTTGAAAGCGCTTATAATTATGGTGCAAGAATACTGCATATCACATGGAATTTTGATAATGAGCTTTGCGGTGCGGTGATGGGCAGCGGCAGCGGTCTTACTGCAAAGGGCAGAGAATTTGTTGTGAAAGCACAGGACATGGGCTTTGCATTAGATATGTCCCACATATCCGAAAAGGGCTTTTGGGATACGCTCGAGGTGTGCAAAAAGCCGGTAATTGCAGGTCATTCAAACTCAAAGGCGCTTTGCGGCTTCCCACGCAATTTGACCGACGGGCAGTTTACCGCTCTTGTTAAAATTGGCGGAGGTGCGGGAATAAACTTCTGTCCCGACTTTCTTGACCATGGCAGGAATGTAGATGCCGCAATTGCTCACATTGAGCATTTTATGGCACTCGGTGGCGAAAAGGCAGTATTTCTCGGCTGCGACTTTGACGGAATTGACGATACCCCCGATGGTTTGTCGGGCGTTGAATGCCTTGGCAATCTATATGAGGGACTTCTGAAACGAAACTACTCAGAAAAACTGGTTAAGGACATATTCTGGAACAATATTTACGAAATATTCGGGAGGATGCTGTGAATATTCAGATATTCGGTAGAAGCAAATGCTTCGACACAAAGAAAGCCGAGCGCTATTTTAAGGAAAGGCGCATTAAATATCAGTTCATTGATATCGACAGATACGGCATGAGCAGGGGAGAGCTTAACTCCGTTAAGAATGCCGTAGGTCTTGATGCTATGATAAACACCTCGGATGTTGACTATCCCATGATACAGTATCTTGCATCTAACGAAGCCAAAATGGACAAGCTTTTTGAGTGTCCGTGGCTCATTAAAACTCCGATAGTACGCAACGGCAAGCAGGCAACCGTGGGTAACAAGCCCGAGGTTTGGTCTAAATGGGAATGAGGCATTATGTCAGTATTAGCAAATTTGAATCCGAATAAGGTATTTGAGTTCTTTGAATACATATCCTCCGTGCCGCATGGCTCGGATAACACCGACCAAATCAGCAACCTCTGCTGCGAATTTGCGCGCGAAAGAGGGCTGCGCTATGTGCAGGACGAGCTCGGCAATGTGATTATATATAAGCAGGGTACTGTTGGATACGAGACACACGAGCCGGTAATCATCCAAGGTCATATCGATATGGTTACGGTCAAAACAACCGATTGCGATATTGACCTTGAAAAAGACGGCTTAAGACTCTCCCACGATGATAAATTCGTTTGGGCAGATGGTACAAGTCTCGGCGCTGACGACGGCATTGCAGTTGCAATGGCAATGGCAATTCTTGATTCAGATTCAATTTCACATCCGCCTATTGAAGCAGTGTTTACAATCAACGAAGAAACCGGTATGGACGGTGCAAATTTCATTGATGTATCAAAGCTCAACGGCAAAACAATGCTCAATATTGACTCCGAAGAGGAGGGCATAATCACCTGCGGCTGTGCAGGCGGTATCCGTGTCTACGGAAGCTTTCCTCTAAACTCAGATAAGTTAGCTTCTGAATGCGCGGAAATATCCATAAGCGGACTTACGGGCGGTCATTCAGGCAACGAAATCCATAAGGGCAGGGCAAACGCCAATATTCTTATGGGTAAGCTGCTATATGAGCTTTCTGATAAGGCAAGCATACGACTTGTAAGCATCACAGGCGGTGAAAAGGACAACGCAATTGCAAATAGCTGCAAGGCAGTCTTTGCTTATAATTCCGCTGATTATGAAAAACTCGAAGCCATTGTAAACAGCTTCGAGGCAAACGCTCGCAACAAATATGCCGAAACTGATTCTGCACTGAAAATCAGCATTGAATTCCTTGAAAATATGAGCATGATTGCAGCTTCCGAGGCTTCGTCATCGGGTATAATCAAGGCTATGGCGCAAATGCCCGACGGTGTTCAGAAAATGAGAGGCGATATAGAAGGTCTTGTACAGACCTCGCTCAATTTCGGAGTGGTTGATACATCTGAAGATTGCGTAAATATGACCTTCTGTTTAAGAAGCTCTGTTTCTGCCGAACGCGATGAGTTGGCGGATAAGCTGTCAACTATAATTATTGCAAACGGCGGTAAGGCAAGCACGGGCGGCAAGTATCCCGCATGGGAATATTCTAAGAACTCACCCGTAAGGGAAAAAGCCGTTCAGGCATACGAGAAGCTGTACGGAGCAAAGCCCGAGATTACCGTAATACACGCAGGTCTTGAATGCGGTCTGTTTGCAGACAAAATTGACAATCTCGATTGCATTTCATTCGGTCCGAACATTCCGGATATCCATACAGTCAGCGAAAAGCTCGATATAGAATCAACTCAAAGAGTGTGGGAATTCCTACTTGAGCTGCTGAAAAATCTATAAAACAAAAAACCGCCGATTGGCGGTTTTTTTCATGTTATGAGTGGGTCTATAAGCCGGGTTCTGTCTTAAACGACCATCTATCTAATCCTGCCGTTGCCGACAGGCTTCAGCCACCTCCCGAGGACGATCGGGCCAATCATATGTCCTCCCACGGTGTTGCTCCGGATAGAGTTTACAGCACCGAATCGTCTCCGACCGGTGAGTGAGCTCTTACCTCACTTTTCCACCCTTACCGAGCAAGCTCGGCGGTATATTTCTGTTGCACTTGTCCGAGGGTCACCCCTGGCGGGCGTTACCCGTTATCCTTGCCCTATGGAGCCCGGACTTTCCTCACGCACTTCCTTTCGGAATGTGCCCGCGGTCGTTCGGCCCACTCAACTCGTTATTTTAACCATCATAGCGCTTCAAGTCAATAGAATTTTCTTGTTTTTATTTCGATTTAGCCGTATAATAAATTGGATATGGAGGTAGTAATTATGACTTTATATGAATATATAGACAGCATTAAGTCCAAACGCATCGGTGTTATCGGAATCGGTGTCAGCAACAAGCCGCTTATTGAGAAGCTTCTTAATAGCGGATGCGATGTAACCGCCTGCGATAAGCGCAGCGCTGGCGAGTTGGGCGAGGACTATGAGAAGCTTTTTGCACTCGGCGCAAAGTTCTGCCTTGGTGAGGACTATCTCGCTAATCTCGACTTTGATGTTGTCTTCCGCACTCCCGGTCTTATGCCGTTTGATAAGCACCTTGTCGCAGTAACTGAGCGCGGCGGTGAGGTCACCTCTGAAATGGAGGTTTTCTTCAAACTTTGCCCCTGCAAAATCCTTGCAATAACCGGAAGCGACGGCAAAACTACAACTACCACGATTATTTCCGAGCTTCTCAAGGCTCAGGGCTATACAGTTCATCTTGGCGGCAATATCGGCAATCCGCTTCTTTGTGAGGTCGACAATATGTCAGCTGATGATTTTGTTGTTCTTGAGCTCAGCTCATTCCAGCTTCACAGCATGAATTGCCGCCCCAATGTTGCGGTAATCACCAACATTTCGCCCAATCACCTTGATAAGCACAAGGATTATCAGGATTACATCGACTCCAAGAGCGCAATTTTCCTTCAGCAGAACGCGGACAACAGACTTGTTCTCAATCACGAGAATGAATTTTCCGCTTACTATGCAGAAAAAGCTAAGTCCAGCGTTTCCTATTTCAGCCGTGTAGCCAAGCCCGAAAACGGTGTATACGCTGAAAACGGTGTTGTTTACCGTGTAATCGACGGCTCAGCATACAAGATTATGGATGCAGAGGATATCAAGCTCCCCGGTACTCATAACCTCGAAAACTATATGGCAGCCTTTGCAGCCACACAGGGCCTTGTTGACGATGCGGTATGCGTATCTGTTGCCAAGGAATTCAACGGTGTTGAGCACCGCCTTGAGCGCGTCAGAGAGAAGGACGGAGTTACATATATCAATGACTCCATCGGCACAAGCCCCAGCCGCACCGCAGCAGGTCTGCACGCGCTGAAAACCAAGCCTATTCTCATCGCAGGCGGGTATGATAAGCACATTCCGTTTGACTCACTCGGTGATGAGGTTTGCCTTAACGCAAAGGCACTGTATCTTACCGGTGACACAGCCGAAAAGATAGCAGCCGCTGTTAAGGCATCTAAGCATTACACCGAAGATTTCAAAATGGTCATCATGGACGATTTCAAGGAAACCGTTATTGCCGCCTCAGAATCCGCTGTTGCTGGCGATATAGTATTGCTTTCTCCCGCATGCGCTGCATTCGATAAGTTCAAAAACTTTATGGAGCGCGGCAGATACTTCAAACAGATAGTTATGGAGCTTTAATATGAAAATCACAGATATAAAGCCTGAGGTTTTTGAGCTTGCAAGGCAGGCTGAAGCAGAAATCAAGGCTCAGTTTGACAGAATTGACCGCATAGCCGAGAAGAACACACTAAAGGTTATGCAGGCATTTCAGAATAACAAGGTGTCCGATTCCTGCTTTGCGGGAACAAGCGGCTACGGCTATGATGATTTAGGCAGAGAAGTGCTTGACAAGGTATACGCGCAGGTCTTCTGCACCGAAGCTGCACTTGTTCGCATTGGCTTTGTTAACGGTACACATGCACTTTCAGCGGCATTGTTTGCAATGCTCAAGCCCGGTGATACGCTTCTTTCCGTAACCGGATTGCCGTATGACACACTCAGAAACGCAATCGGTATTGAGGGCAATTACCACGGCTCACTTAAATTCTACGGAATTAACTATGCTCAGGTTGATTTGAACGCCGAGGGCAATCCCGATATTGAAGCAATAAAGCAGGCAGCTGCCGATAAATCCGTTGCAGCCGTGCTTATTCAGCGCTCAAGAGGCTACGGTGACAGACGCGCCTTGTCTGCAGAGGAAATAGGTGAGATTTGCAGCGCAGTTAAGTCTGTAAATCCCGAAATCAAGGTTATGGTTGATAACTGCTACGGTGAATTTACCGGAGAGCACGAGCCTACCGAATTCGGCGTTGACCTTATTGCAGGCTCACTTATCAAAAACCCCGGCGGCGGTCTTGCACCCACCGGCGGATACATTGCAGGCCGAAAAGACCTCGTAGAGAATGCCGCAATGCGACTTACGACTCCCGGTATCGGCGGTGAGTGCGGTGCAACACTCGGTAATAACCGTTTGCTGTTCCAGGGCTTCTTTATGGCGCCACACATTGTTGCGCAGGCTCTAAAAACCGCAACCTTCTGCGCTGCCATGATGCAGAAGATAGGCTTTGAAACATCTCCCGCTCCTGACGAGATAAGAAACGACATTATTCAGATGATTACTCTGAAAACTGCCGATAATATGAAGAAATTCTGCCGCGGAATTCAGAGCGGTGCTCCCGTGGATTCCTATGTAACACCCGAGCCTTGGCAGATGCCGGGATACAACTGCCCCGTAATTATGGCGGCAGGTGCCTTTGTACAGGGCTCATCAATTGAATTATCGGCAGACGGTCCGATGAAGGAACCGTTCATTACCTATATGCAGGGCGGAATCACCTACGAATCCGGCAAAATCGGCGTAATGATGGCTGTTAATGAAATGCTTGGATGATTAACTGCATATAATACATGGGGTGGTCTCATGTATTATCGCCGCAGACGAAAGCCGAGATATTCATATACCTCCGATACCGAAAAGCCGAAAAAGCAGTCTAAGCTATATCTATTCGCATTTGCGTTTTTGCTTTTTGTTTTAAGTATCAGTTTGTTTTTGCGTAATCTTTCAACCAAGATGGCTGTATCGGATGCAATCGATATTGTAACAAAAACGGTTAACGACTCAATTAACGAGGTAATCGGAAACGGCGTATACGGATTTGACTACTTTGTTTCCCTGGAAAAGGACGAAAGCGGCGATGTTGCGGCAATTTCGAGTGATATGGCACATATCAATACCTTATCAACAGAAATCCTTAACTCGGTAATAGCTTCCACTGAGAACGGAACATTGCAGATTAATATACCTGCAGGCAACCTGAGTGGACTCAATCTGCTTATGGGCAGAGGTCCTGATGTTGTTATTGATATAATTATGCTCACCTCATCGCGTGTTGATTTCAGAAACGAGATTGTCGCGTGTGGGATAAACCAGGCGAAATACCAGCTTATTCTTGAAGTTACAATAGATATAGATATTCTTGTACCGTGGGGCACGGAAAGTGCTTCAACCGTCACTGAGGTTATTGTTGCCGACACGGTAATAATCGGTAAGGTACCGCAGACATATCTGAACATGGAGAACTGAACTATGGATGTACAGAAGGAAATAAATGAGCTTCGGAGAGAAATCGAGCATCACAACAAGCTTTACTATGTTGAAGACGCACCCGTAATCTCCGACTTTGATTACGATATGCTAATGCAGCGCCTTATTAAGCTTGAGGAGGAGCATCCTGAGCTCATAACCTCCGATTCACCTACTCAGCGTGTTGGCGGTGCAGCTCTTTCTCAGTTTGAGCAGGTCACTCATCAGGTGCCGCTTGAAAGCCTGAGCGATGTTTTCTCATATGATGAGCTCAATGCCTTCGGTGAGCGTATGGACTCTATGATTTCCGCTGAGCACACCTATTGTGTTGAGCCTAAGATTGACGGTCTTTCAATGTCACTTGAGTACGAAAACGGCGTTTTTGTACGCGGTGCAACGCGCGGTAACGGCTTGGTAGGCGAGGATGTTACCGAAAATCTGCGCACAGTCCGCAGTCTCCCGCTCAGACTTATTGACGCACCCGAGCGCCTTATCGTACGCGGCGAGGTATATATGTCAAAGAGCGTATTCAACGAGCTTAATGCCGAGCGCGAAATTAGCGGTGAGCAGCTTCTTGCAAATCCGAGAAATGCCGCAGCAGGCTCAATCCGTCAGCTTGACCCAAAGGTTGCTGCATCACGAAAGCTTGATATTGTATGCTTTAATATGCAGTATACATCAGGCGAGGAGTATAAAACTCACTCCGAAACTCTCGATGCACTAAAGCACATGGGTTTTCCCGTTGTACCTTACAGACTCTATGGCAGTATTGAAGGCTGCTGTGAGCGTATTGATTGGATAGGGGAGAACAGAGGCGATTTTGCCTATGATATTGACGGTGCAGTAATTAAAATTAACTCTCTCGAGCAGAGAACAGAGCTTGGCAGCACCGCAAAAGCACCGCGTTGGGCGGTTGCTTACAAATATCCCCCCGAGAAGAAAGAAAGTAAGGTCGTTGACATTGTTGTACAGGTCGGCAGAACAGGCGTTCTTACGCCTAAGGCAGTAATTGAGCCCGTACGCCTTGCAGGCACAACCGTTACAAACGCTACGCTTCATAACCAGGACATTATCGACAAGCTTGATATAAGAATAGGGGATACTGTGCTTGTACAGAAGGCAGGCGAGATAATCCCCGAAGTGCTTTCCGTAAACAAGTCAAAGCGCCCCGATAGCACCGTACCGTTTAAGATGCCCGCTCTTTGCCCTGAGTGCGGCGCACCGGTAATCCGCGATGAAGACGGTGTTGCCCTTAGGTGTACAAGTCCTGAATGTCCTGCGCAGAGACTGCGTAATCTTGCGCATTTTGCCTCACGCGAAGCAATGGACATAGAAGGTCTCGGTATATCCGTTTGCGAATCGCTCATTAACAGCGGTCTTGTCAGCAGCCCTGCTGAGCTGTATTATCTTGATGCACAATCAGTTGCAACACTCGACCGAATGGGCAAAAAGTCTGCCGAAAATCTTATTAATGCCATTAATAAGAGCAAAAACGCAGGACTTGCAAAGCTGCTTTGCGCATTCGGCATAAGACAGGTAGGGCAGAAGGCTGCAAAAACTCTTGCATCCCACTTCAAAACACTCAATAACCTTATGGATGCAACCGAGCTTGAGCTTATGTCCGTAAATGATGTCGGTGCAATCACCGCTGGCTTTATCAAAGAATGGTTTGATTTACCTCAGTCGCAGCATCAGATTAAGCTGCTAAGAGAAGCAGGAGTGTCCTTTGAAAGCGCTGAAGTGATTAAGGATACGCGCTTTGCAGGTATGACCTTCGTGCTTACAGGTGAGCTTACAAACTACAAGCGCAATGAAGCAGCCGCAATAATCGAAAGCTTCGGTGGAAAAGCATCGTCCTCGGTATCCAAAAAGACAAGTATGGTGCTTGCCGGTGAAAATGCAGGCAGCAAGCTGCAGAAGGCAACCGAACTCGGTGTAAAAATAATCAGTGAAGCCGAATTTGAAGAAATGATTAAATAACAAATTAACGCACTTCGTGTATTAACACGGAGTGCGTTTCACTTATAGTGTGATTGCTCATATAATGTACTACAAAGGAGGAATCACCTTAGTGGATAACAATTGCAACTTTAAAAGCGGCTCACTGCCTTCCTGCGCCCCATTGGCAATATCTTATGTTCCAATGCAGGATAGCGTTAAGCCGGTCTACAATACCGCTGAAGCCCTCACAAGAGGCACACTTTTCCCCGGTCTTGACCTGCCGTTTATGAATATGGTGAACACCGGTGACCTTACCGGTACGCCGTTGGGAGAACTGATGGCTCTTGACTTTGTAGCTCATGAATTGGGTCTGTATCTTGACACTCACTGTGATGATACGGAAGCGTTTGATATGATGAAAAATGTTCTTGAGCTTGCAAAAACAGCGCACGAGCGCTATGCGAAGCTATATGGCCCCATTATGAAGAAGGATTTACTCAAGTCGCAGAGCTTTACCTGGCTTAAAAATCCTTGGCCTTGGGACTATAACGCGAAATCGGAGGGCTGATAAATGTTTGTATATGAAAAGAAGCTTCAGTATCCTGTTAAGATAAAAAATCCAAATCCCGCACTCGCAAAATTCATCATTTCGCAATATGGCGGTCCTGACGGTGAGCTTGGCGCATCGCTGAGATATCTTAGTCAGCGCTACAGTATGCCTTATCCCGAGCTGAAGGGACTTCTCACCGATATCGGCACAGAAGAGCTTGGACATCTTGAAATGGTTGGCGCAATTGTGCATCAGCTTACAAGAAAGATGACGCCCGAGGAGATTAAGAAGGCTGGCTTTGACGCGTACTTTGTAGACCACACCGCAGGCGTTTATCCTCAGTTTGCCTCGGGTACTCCATGGACCGCGGCTACAATGCAGGTAAAAGGTGATGTAATAACCGACCTGCAGGAGGATATGGCAGCCGAGCAGAAGGCCCGCACGACCTATGATAACATTTTGAGGCTGTCTGATGATCCCGATGTAAATGATGTTATCAAGTTCCTGCGAGAGAGGGAAGTGGTCCACTTCCAGCGCTTCGGCGAGGGACTCAGAAATACCCTCGAAAAGCTCGATTGCAAAAACTACTACGCAGTTAATCCTTCATTTGACCGATAAAAAAATACATCCTCGAAGAAATTCGAGGATGTATTTTTTATTAAATTATACGCATACTTCTTCAGCAGGTTTTGCCTTAACTCTCTTAAGTCTTGCGTAGCGGGGAAGGGAGTTCTCCTTGGGAATTCTGGGGTCACCCTGGATGAGGGGGAGAACATAATTAATAAACTCTGCTGTTACATAGTTACCGTCATCGGTAATCCAATCCAGCGGAACCTTTTTCTCGTAATTTGCAACGCTGCTGAGAGAGAGAAGGGTGGTGTGGCAGGAGTATGTACCGCTGTTTTCATCGCGCTCAAGTGCAACCATCTTACCGGTTTCACCTGCGATCGCAGACTCAACAGCAACCTTGCCAACCATAAATGCCTCGTCAATATCAACTGCGGATGCAATATGCGCGCCGCAGCGCTGAAGGAGGCTAAGCTCTATGCCGCGAACCTTCTTGACATTGAGAGTTTCCTTAAGATAATTAGCGAGCTTTGTTGCAAGACCGCCAAGCTGAGCGTGACCGAAGCCGTCGGTACCGGAGGTCTTTGCCTCGGATACGAAGCTGCCGTCAGCATAATGTACGCCCTCAGAAACAGCAATCAGGACATTGTGCTTCTGCTTGAATACTTTTCTTACATCCTCGGTAAATCTGTCAAGGTCGAAATCACGCTCGGGGAGATAAATCAGGTCGGGACCGCAGCCGTGACCGTATTCGGTAGCAAGCGCAGCACTTGCGGTGAGCCATCCTGCGTGTCTGCCCATAATCTCAACAACGGTAATCATCTCGGTATCGTAAACATCGGTATCCTTGTCGATTTCCATACAGGTGGTTGCAATGAACTTTGCAGCGCTGCCAAAGCCGGGGCAGTGGTCAGTACCAAACAGGTCATTGTCAATTGTCTTGGGTACACCCATAATGCGGCATTCATAGCCGACTTTTTCCATATAACGGCTGATTTTATTGCAGGTATCCATTGAATCATTGCCACCGTTATAGAAGAAATAGCGGACATTGTACTTTTTGAATATTTCAAGAATTCTCTTGTAATCGGTTTCATCAACTTCGGGGTCAGCGATTTTGTATCTGCAAGAGCCCAGCTCGGAGGAGGGGGTATTCAGCAGGAGCTTGAGCTCGTAGTCTTCCTCTTCGCCCATGTCATAAAGCTCGTCATTCAGAACGCCCTTTATACCGTGTGCAGCACCATAAACATTGGTGATAACATCAGATTCAAGTGCTGTCTTAATTACGCCGTATGCGCTTGCATTAATAACCGCAGTAGGACCGCCGGACTGGCCGAAAATGCATGAGCCAATCAGCTGAGAATCAAAAATTTTTTCCAAAATTGTGCCTCCATCTATTTATGATTATTGATTGTAGCATACTTTAGGTTTATAATAAATATGAAAAAGTAATTTTTGTGCAATTTACTATTTTATTTTTCAGGAGGAAATCACTATGCCACTCGTAACAACCAAGGAAATGTTTGAGAAAGCCTATAACGGAGGCTATGCAATAGGTGCATTCAATGTAAACAATATGGAAATCGTTCAGGGCATTACCGAAGCCGCTGCAGATTTGAACGCTCCTCTGATTCTTCAGGTTTCCAAGGGTGCTCGCGCATACGCAAACCACACCTACCTTATGAAGCTCGTTGAAGCAGCTGTTGCAGAAACCGGACTTCCCATTGCTCTTCATCTTGACCACGGTGATAGCTTTGATATCTGCAAATCCTGCATCGACGGCGGCTTTACTTCTGTTATGATTGACGCTTCTTCAAAGCCCTTTGAAGAGAATATTGAGATTACCCGCAAGGTAGTTGAGTATGCACACGACCACGGTGTTGTTGTAGAAGCAGAGCTCGGCACTCTCGCAGGCATCGAGGACGAAGTAAATGTAAGCGCAGAAGATTCCTCCTACACACGCCCTGAGGATGTTCAGGAATTCGTTGAAAAGACCGGTTGTGATTCTCTCGCAATTGCTATCGGTACCTCCCACGGTGCATACAAGTTCAAGCCCGGCACCGACCCCAAGCTTCGTTTTGACATTCTTGAGGATGTTGCAAAGCGTCTTCCCGGATTCCCCATTGTTCTTCACGGTTCTTCCTCCGTACCTCAGGAGTTTGTACAGATTATCAACGAAAACGGCGGCAATATGCCCGGCGCAATCGGTGTTCCCGAGGACCAGCTTCGCAAGGCTGCTTCTATGGCTGTCTGCAAGATTAACATTGACTCCGACCTTCGTCTTGCAATGACCGCATCTGTCCGTCAGTACCTCAACGAGCATCCCGACCACTTCGACCCCAGACAGTATCTCAAGCCCGCAAGAGCTGCTATCAAGTCTATGGTCGCACATAAGATTGTTGATGTTCTCGGTTGCAACGGAAAGGCGTAATTTAAGTTAATTCAGAACAGGGAGGTGTGCATTGTGAACCAGACGGAAAACGGCGTTAAACACAGCAGAAGCACAAAGCCCATGCTGCCTGACACTATTACGATAATCAGGCTCGCAATTACAGTTATCCTGCTTATACTCGCATATACGGTTAATACATCACAGATTGTATCAATTCTTATGCTTGTAGCTGCGCTGCTTACGGGCCTTTCGGATATTGCTATGACTGCGGTAAATGCAATCATAAAAAAGGACTATTTCAATAATGCCTGCTTTATTCTGATTGCCGCAGTTGCTGCATTCTGCGCAGGCTGCTATATTGAAGCAATAGTTTTTGCAGTTGTATTTGAGCTTTGCGGAGTTTTGGAATACTATGCTGTCAAGCTGACTCGTAACTCCGCTGCTTCTCGTATACCGAAAAACGATGATAAGTTCAAGCAGATAAAAACTGCACTAAACCGACCTGAAAGCCTTGAAAACTCTTATAAAAACAAAGTTGAGCCTGTAATTTCGCTTATTGTCAAGGCCGCATT
>JAZULF010000026.1:0-5824 GCA_045643645.1 Oscillospiraceae bacterium | reverse complement strand
GTCTTTTATGATATTTTAATGTTAGCAAACTATCTCTATCTCGCAAGTAAGCAATTAACCACCAAGGAGGTTAAAATATATGAAGCGATTACTGGCATTGTTCCTCGCTGTCATTATGGTCTGCGCACTGCTGCCCGTTGCGGCATTTGCAGCAGATACTCTGACGCTGAGCATTGTTGACCAGGTCGGCGGTCAGGCAAAGGATGTTGCAATGGCCTCCAACGCAAGCGGCACAGGCTGGTCCTGGAGCGCATCAAGCAAAACCCTTACCCTCAGCGGCTTCAAGGGCGAAACTATTGAGGCGAACACCGACCTCAAGATTGTTCTCAAGGGTGCAAACACCATGACGCTCCCCTCAACCGCTACCTTCGGCATCAAGGTTGACGGCAGCCTGACCATCACCAAGAACAGCTCCTCGTCAAGCGACACTCTGACCATTTCCCAGAAGGTTGCGGCATCGTCCTCCAACCTCATCAAGACCGGCGGCTCAGACAAGGCATGCACCATCAACGGCGGTACAGTTACTCTTACCAACAACACCGTCGGCGGCAGCAGCACGGGCATTTACTTCAAGACCAGCGTCAACAACGATGCTAACCTGAATATCACCGTTCCCTACCGCGGCGTTGCAGCAACCCTCTCCGCAAACACCTCCGGTAATATCAAAATCACCACCACCGGCAGCGATGCTTACTCCGCCGCAGTATACGGCCTTTACGCAAGCGGCTCCGGTAAGGTCACTCTCAATGCGACCACTCCCGCGGTTACCGTTTTCAACTACCTCAGCATCGCAAGCACCGCAGGCGATGTTGTGCTCAACGGCTACACCAAGGTAAACAGCCCGCTCGATAACTTCAAGACCGCCTCCAACAAGAAGGTCTCGGGTGTTGACGGCTATTATCAGGGCTACTACACCACCGACCCCGCAGGTAATCCAGGCTACTATCTGACCGACTCGCAGGGCAAGCCTCTGTCCTCGGCAACCTACAAGACCGTTTCCGACCAGCCGCTTACCGTTATGGACTCCTCCATATTTGACCTCACGGGTCTCAAGGTCGGCACAAGCGTTTCGTCCAATGTCGGTCTGCTCAACGCAACACGCGGCGGCGCAGGCAATTACCGCTACTATCTCAAGAGCGGCAGCAGCCTTCCCGCAGGTCTGAGCGTAAGCGAAACCACCGGCAAAATCAGCGGCACACCCACCGCAGCGTGCGAGGCAGGCTCAGCCGTCATTGTTGTCAAGGACAACAAGGGCGCATCGGGCTGCAACACCGCTGAGGTTACCATCAACTATTCCGCAGTCAAGGCAGTAAACGAGTACCTCACCGTCAACGGTAAGGAAGTCAGCGTCAAGGAAGACGCAAGCGCTGTCGGCTGGTCCTACAAGGCAGACACCAAGACTCTTACCCTCAGCAGCTACAACGGCGGCGTCATCAAGTGCGACACCGACCTTAACATTGTCCTCAACGGCATCAACACCGTCACCCTGCCCGGCACTGCCGAAAACGGCATCAAGGTCAACGGCAAGCTGACCATCGACAAGAAGACCGCTTCCGTATACGACTCCCTCACCGTCAAGCAGTCCGTTACAACCACCTCCGCAAACCTCATCGTAACAGGCGGCACGGGCGAATCCAAGGCCTGCGAAATCAACGGCGGTACTGTTAATCTGCAGACCTCCACCGGCAGTAAGTCCAGCGTAGGCATCAAGTACTGGGCAATCGTAAACAACGATGCAAACCTGACAATCACCTCGTCGGGCTACGGCATCTCCTCCAAGCTCAACGCAAACACCAGCGGTGTTATTTCCGTAACCACCTCCGCAAACAGAGATGACTGCGCAGCGGTTTACTCCCTGAACGCAACGGGTGCGGGTACCGTTACTCTCAAGGCTCCCGAGAACGCAAGCACGGTTTACAACTCCATCAATGTTTCCGATAAGGCAGGCTCCGTCGTCCTCAACGGCTACACCAAGGTAAGCAGCAGCCCCTATCAGAATATGAAGCTTGCTTCAAACAAGACAGTTCAGCTTGTTGACATCGAGGACGGCAATCCCGACTACTACCTCGGCTACTACACCTCCACCGCAGCGGGCAAGGGCTATTACCTGACCGATACAAACGGCGCACCCCTCAAGTCCGTAATCATCCACACCGCTACCAATCAGCCGCTGACCCTTATGGATTCTCCTCTGTTTGACCTTAAGAATCTGCAGGTCGGCACCAAGCTGACAAGCGATATGTACCCGCTTAACGCAACCTACGGCGGCGCAGGCAACTATGTTTACTCCATCAAGTACGAAAGCCAGCTTCCCGCAGGTCTTGCGATAAACAAGACCACAGGTCTTATAAGCGGCACTCCCACCCAGAAGGGTGAGGCAGGCAGCTTCATCATCGTCGTCAAGGATAACGGCGGCGCAGACGGCTGCAGCAGCGCAGAGATTACCGTAAATTACGGCGAGATTAAGGTGGGCAAGCCCTCCACTCCCGTACTCAGCTCAACCAACAATCCCGACAACGGCAAGTGCAAGATTACTTGGAACTCCGACAGCAATGTCGAAAAGTACGAAATCTATCGCGCAACCAGCAGCAGCGGCAGCTTCTCCAAGTACGACACCATCAAGGGCAGCAACACCAGCTACACCAACACCTCTACCACCGTCGGCAGCACCTATTACTACAAAATCAGAGCAATCGGCTATGACGGCACCGTAACCGCATTCAGCAACACCGTAAACCGCACCTGCGACTGCGCACGCCCCGTTGTAACCGCATCCAACAACTCTTCCACCGGCAAGGTAACCCTCAAGTGGAATGCAGTTGACGGCGCAAAGGAATACGCCATCTACCGCGCAACAAGCGTTGACGGCACCTATTCCAAGATGTACACCACCACCTCCACCAGCTACACCAACACCTCCGCAAAGGCGGGCGTCACTTACTACTACAAGGTAATGGCACTGTCCTCCTACTCCTACGCTGACTCCGCATACAGCGTCGTTGTAAGCCGCGCGTGCTGCTGCACCGCGCCCGTTGTAACGGGCGGCAACAATGCCACCAGCGGCAAGGTAACTCTCAAGTGGGCAGCGGTTGAGGGCGCTGACAAGTACGAAATCTGGCGCGCAACCAGCAGCAGCGGTACTTATTCCAAGTACTACACCACAAGCTCCACCAGCTACACCAACACCTCCTCCGCAGCAGGCAAGACCTACTACTACAAGGTAAAGGCAATCTGCTCTGCAAACGCTGATGCAAGCTCCGCATTCAGCTCCGTTGTAAGCCGCACCTGCGACTGCGCAGCTCCCGTAGTAAGCGTCACACTCAGCAGCGGACATCCCAAGCTGAGCTGGACCGCAGTTGACGGCGCTGACAAGTATGTCATCTACCGCTCAACAAGCAAGGACGGTACCTACAAGTACGATACAACCACCAAGACCAATTACACCAACTCCTCTGCAAGCGCAGGCACAACCTACTACTACAAGGTAGTCGCGGTTTCCAACGCAAGCACTTACGCGGATTCGGCATTCAGCAATGTTGTATCGGTAAAGGCGCAGTAAAACAAAACAACAAAAACCGACAACCTTCGGGTTGTCGGTTTTTTATTAATCTGACTGTGCTTCCTCGGAAAGAAGCACCTCGGTTTTCTGCGCCCAACGCTTGCCAAAGCCTGCGGAGGTGCTTGCTTTTTCAAAGGAATATGCGCTCCATTTATCGTAAAAGCGCTTTTCCTCTGCGGCACATTCCGCACTCAGTGCCTCGAAATCGGCAGCGGAGACCTCGTCTGCGCGCTTGAGCCACGCAGCCTCTATGCTATCCCGCTCCGCGAAGAATTCCTGCGGTACTACCTTGCCGATAAGCTCACGGCGGAAGCGCTCCTGCGCATACCAATAACGCTTTGCGCTGACATCGTTTTCATCGAACACGGGTGCGGTCGGCTTTGCGCCGAAAAGCCACGGCTTGAAAAGCGACACGCAGGGAGTTGAGCTGCCCGTTGCCCACACGATTGTCTTGTCCTCTTTAAGGTCGGCAACAAGACTTGCGGTTGTGTGGTCTCCGACAACGCCGCCGAAGTGCATACACGCGCTTGCAACGCTGCCCTTTGCAAAGGGATTTACAGCGCGGGGCTCGTGCGTGCGCAGCGCAGACATTATATCCGCAGCAGACTCAACCCTTGCCACGCAGCCTTGCGTCTGCTTTCTGCGCAAAGCCGAGCCTGAGCCTGCGGTATAGATGCGCTCGGTGTGTCTGCGGCAGAAATCATATGCCCTTCCCGAGCTGTACTCATCGCCGTCAGCGCCTATTGAAAGGCGGTTGCTGATTGACGCGCGCTCATAGCTCTTGTACACCCACTCCTTGCCGCAGGTTTCAAGAACATAAAGCTCGCCCTTATCCATAATTAGAAACGAATTATCGTAGTAAAAATCGTGGTCATAGCCGCAGTTGCCGCCCTGACCGCAGCTCTGCAAAAGCTCAATTACCGTACCGAGCGCCGACCTTGCCGAGTCCGAGCGCTCGAGCGCAAGGCGCAGCATATCCATACCCGTCAGTCCCGATTTGCCGTACCTGCCGAGTGTAAACACCGCCTCGTTGCCGATGCACACGCCGCAATCGTTAACGCCAATCTCCGCACCCCACATCCAGGTAGGTCTTGAAAGCAGCACCGCATGGGTTTCCTTTACCTGCGGCACGCTTATGTAGGTTGCATTCAGCTCTGCCTCGCTGTTAATTTTCGCAGGGATAAACTCGAGCACCTGCGGCTCATTCGGACTTCTGTCGCTGTTCTTGCCGAACAGTATATGTCCCTTGCTTACCGAGCCTAATGTATCACACATATTGTTCTCTCCTGACTAAAGCTAATCCCCATCTGAAAGCAGATGGGGATAGTGATTTTAATTATACGAGCGGCTGCATACCGAGCGCATTCTGAATGGTCTGCTCGAAGGACTGGCGCAAGCCGCCAATATCATAGCTTGCGTTGAACAGATTCATAATGCGTGAGGTATCAGCGCCGGTAATCATACCGACGAGCACACATACGCCGCCGAGAAGCAGAGCGATAACGACAACAATTGCTACGGTTTTCCAAATCTTAGCCATTTACCTCTACCTCCTTGACACAGAGCTTTTTGCCGAGTGCGACAAGACCGCGTACAAGTGCGGGTATGCTGACGATAATCAGCCATACTGCAAGCCACAGCAGCAGAAGTCCGATTGCGAGCACGCCGAGCGTTACGCCGAGGCACACAATGACATCGGCAAACACCGTCATTCCCGAGAAGGTGAAGCGCAGCAGCTCAAAGCCTGCCTTGATGACAACGATGCTGACCGCAAGAATCACAAGCTCAAGCGCGAGCATTACAGCCGCCGCGGCAATGCCGACGGGAATTGAAATCAGCAGATACAGAATGAGAAGAAAGACCCTGGTCTTTTTCTCGGTAACGGTTTCGGGAGTCTTTATTGCGTCAAGCTCATCGAAGATAGCATTTGCATCGGGAAGTACAAGCTCCTGAACCTCGAGCTTTTCCTCGGCAGGTGCTTCCTCTTCTTCGGTCTCCTCGGATTTTTCCTCGGTTTCCTCCGCCTCGGCAGGCTCCTCTGCTTCCTCAGCAGGAGTTTCCTCAGAAGGCTCCTCAGCCTCTTCTGCGGCTTCTTCGGTCTCGGCGGGTGTTTCTTCCTCAGCCTCGGCATTCTCCTCCGCAGGAGCTTCCTCTGCCTCTTCAGCAGGCTCTTCGGTCTCTTCTGCTTCGGCAGGCTCCTCAACGGGAGCTTCAGCCTCGGCTTCTTCCTCGACCTCGGCAGGTGCTTCCTCTTCGGCTGCCTCT
>JAZULF010000025.1:0-5923 GCA_045643645.1 Oscillospiraceae bacterium | reverse complement strand
TTTGGCAACACAAAGAAAAGTTGAGAACAAACCGATAAGACGAAGCAGCGCAATGAAGCAAAAAGGCTGATGCAATGCATCAGCCTTTCTAATGTTGTCGTTTAGAATAACTGTCCGGGAAGCTTCAGCTTCTGCTTTGCGGGGAAGTCTTTGTCAAACTCCTCGACCGCGGCATCGTCTACATAGTATCCCGGCGGGGTCTGGTAAACGCCCGTAATTCCGTCAAGGTAACCCTTTTTGAGCTCCTTGCAGAGGAAGAACGATGCGTCCTCGCCCTCGGGCAGGTCGTGGTAGCGAATGCCGAACTTTTCGGCATAATCGAAGCCGCACTTGCCGTAGAATCCGATGTTGCCCTCAAACAGTACTGCGCCGAAGCCCATATCCGTGGCCTTCTTCAGGCAGTAGTCGAGCAGCTTTTTGCCGTAGCCCTTGCGCTTTAGCTCGGGAGTGATGCCGATGGGGCCCATTGTGAGAATGGGGATTACCCTGCCGTCATCAGCCTCGATGATGGTCCTCATAAACATATTCTGTCCAATCAGCTTACCGTCCTGCTCCATGACGAAGTCAAGCTCCTTCACGAATGCGGGGTCATCGCGCAGCACATGGATTACATAGTGCTCGCTGCAGCCGGGGCGGTATACATTCCAAAACGCCTCGCGTACAAGATTTTCAACCTCTCGGTGTTCGTCGTTTCTTTCCAAACGAATGGTGTAGTCATTTGTATTCATTGTTTTTCCTCCTGAAAATTGTTGACTTCAATATGGGAGGCTTGTTCATGTCCGCAAACCTCCCGGTCAGCCGACAATCTCCAATGTGTTGTACTTAATCAAAAAGCACTCTCCTGAAAAATAAAATTTTATAATCAAGCCTTGCGGCCTAATTTTCTATACATTATATATATGTAGCTTACTTCTTCTTGAGCTCGTCAAGGATATCGGCAAGCAGCTCCTCGGTGGTGGGAGCAGCAGGTGCCTCGGGTGCGGGCTCTTCGGGCTCGTCCTTCTTGCGGAGCTTGTTCATGCCCTTTATCATCAGGAAGATGACAAATGCGATGATGATGAAGTCGAGGATTACAGCAATCAGACTGCCGTAGTTAACCGCAACCTCTGCGATGAAGTTGGGGTCGCCCTCAACGCCGACGCCTGCCTTGAGCACCCATTTCCAGGTGGAAAAATCGATGCCGCCGGTGAGCATGGAAATCAGAGGCATAATGATGTCGTTTACTAAAGAGGTGGTAATCTTACCGAATGCGCCGCCTATGACAACGCCTATTGCCATGTCGATTACATTGCCGCGCATGGCAAATTCCTTGAACTCCTGAAGGAACTTTTTCATTTTCGTTTCTCCTTATATTATATTTTTGTTTGTCAATATTTGTAAACTCAAGCGGAAACCGAGCCGCTTTGAATTAAAGCTTTCGGTCAGATATCAGTGCTTAGGCATAATAACCTCTGCACCGCCCATGTAGGGACGCAGTACCTCGGGGATGGTTACGCTGCCGTCTGCCTGCAGGTGATTTTCGAGGAATGCGATGAGCATACGGGGAGGTGCAACAACGGTGTTGTTGAGGGTGTGGGGCAGATAGGTCTTGCCGTCCTCGCCCTTGACGCGCATCTTGAGTCTGCGTGCCTGTGCATCACCGAGATTGGAGCAGGAGCAAACCTCGAAGTACTTCTGCTGACGGGGAGACCATGCCTCGATGTCGCAGGACTTGACCTTGAGGTCAGCAAGGTCGCCCGAGCAGCACTCAAGCTGACGGACGGGGATTTCCATGCTTCTGAACAGCTCTACGGAGTAGCGCCACATCTTTTCGTACCAATCCATGCTCTCCTCGGGCTTGCAGACGACTATCATCTCCTGCTTCTCGAACTGGTGGATGCGGTAAACGCCGCGCTCCTCGATGCCGTGTGCGCCCTTTTCCTTGCGGAAGCAGGGGGAGTAGCTGGTGAGGGTCTGGGGCAGCTTTGCCTCGGGGATAATCTGGTCGATGAACTTACCAATCATGGAATGCTCGCTGGTGCCGATGAGGTAGAGGTCCTCGCCCTCGATTTTGTACATCATTGCGTCCATCTCAGCAAAGGACATAACGCCCGTTACGACATTGGAGCGAATCATGAACGGGGGAATGCAGTAGGTGAAGCCCTTGCCGATCATGAAATCGCGTGCGTATGCGGTAACTGCGGAGTGCAGGCGTGCGATATCGCCCATGAGGTAGTAGAAGCCGTTGCCGGAAACTCTGCCTGCCGCGTCCATATCGATGCCGTCAAAGCGCTCCATAATATCGGTGTGGTAGGGTACCTCGAACTCGGGAACAACAGGCTCGCCGAAGCGCTGTACCTCGACATTGCAGCTGTCATCGGGACCGATGGGAACAGATGCGTCGATGATGTTGGGGATGGTCATCATGATGGTCTTGATGCGCTCGCCCATTTCCTCGGTTGCCTTTTCAAGCTCTGCAAGGCGCTCTGCGTTTGCCTTGACCTCTGCCTTTGCCTGCTCAGCCTCCTCGAGCTTAGAGGGGTCCTTCTTTGCCTGACCCATCAGCATACCGACCTTCTTGGACAGAGCATTGCGGCTTGCGCGCAGGTCGTTTGCCTCGGTCAGTGCTGCGCGGTACTTGACATCAAGGTCTAAAACCTCGTCAACGAGGGGCAGCTTTGCTTCCTGGAACTTCTTCTTGATGTTCTCTCTTACAACATCGGGATTTTCGCGTACAAACTTTATATCAAGCATTTTGATTACTCCTTGTTATATTTATAGCAATATATTTGTCTGTCAGTTATTTTCTTCCCAGGTTCTGCCCATTCGAGCGAGATTGGAAATGAGTGCCTCGCGGTCATCGCTGTCGTAGAATTCAAGCACAATCTTGCCGCTGCGCTTGCCGACATCAATGCTGACCTTGCGTGCGAGGGTGCGGCTGAGGAAATCGGAGGTGTCGGCTATGTAGTCAACTATGAGCTCCTCGCTCTTAGTCGGCTCATGCACGGGCTCGCGCAGCTTCTTCAGAGTCTTTGCTACAAGCTGCTCGGTCTTGCGAACCGAAAGACCGCCGTCGATGACATTCTTTGCCGCTGTGAGCTGCATTGCTGCATCCTCGAGCGGAAGCAGAGTTCTTGCATGACCTGCGGAGAGCTTGCCCTCCTCAACGAGCTTCAAAACCTCGGGTGAAAGGCTCAGCAGACGCATTGAGTTTGCAATCGCGGGGCGTGAGCGGCCTACGCTTCTTGCTGCCTCCTCCTGAGTGAGTCCGTATTCATCGATAAGGCTCTTGTAGCCCATCGCCTCTTCAATCGGATTGAGGTCCTCGCGCTGCAGATTTTCAACGAGCGCAAGCTCTGCGACTCTGCGGTCATCTGCCTCAATCACGCGGACGGGTACTTCAACAAGTCCTGCCATGCGGCTTGCGCGCCAGCGGCGCTCACCTGCGATAATCTGATAATAGCCGTTATCCTGCTTTCGCACGGTTATCGGCTGAATGAGTCCGTACTGTGCGATGGAATCTGCAAGCTCCTGCAGCTTCTCATCGTCAAAAATACTTCGAGGCTGGTCCGCTCTCGGCTCAACCTTGGTAATCGGAAGTGTCAGAAGCTCGCTGTCGGCATCATTTTCGAGGATATCCTCGCCGAAAAGCTCACTCAGGCCCTTGCCGAGACCTTTTTTAAGCTCTTTTGCCATTATTTGCTCCCTTCTCTTGCGAGAAATTCATACGCAAGCTTCATATATGCGCGGCTGCCCTTGCCGATTCGGTCATAAGACACGCCCGGCTTGCCGTGGCTGGGTGCCTCGGAAAGGCGCACACTACGCGGAATTGCAGTTTCGTATACCTTGTCGCCGAAGTAATTCTTCAGTTCTGCGGTAACCTGCTGAGTAAGATTTGTACGGGTATCGTACATGGTCAGAACGATGCCCTGAACACTCAGCGCGGGATTCAGTCTTTTCTTGCACAGACGGATTGAGCCCATAAGGTCAGCAATACCCTCGAGTGCAAAATATTCGCACTGCATCGGAATAATCACGCTGTCAGCCGCAACAAGCGCATTGATGGTGAGAAGCGCGAGCGAGGGGGGGCAGTCGATAAATATGTAGTCATAATCGTTATAGACAAGCTGCAGAGCGTTCTTCAGCACAAATTCGCGGTTTTCCTGCAGCACAAGCTTGACGGTAGCGCCCGAGAGGTCCTTGTTAGACGGTACAACATCGCCGTAAGGTGTTTCGACGATGCAATCAAGGATATCGGCATTGCTTGTCAGAAGCTCGTAGGTGCCCGGAGTCTTGCTCTTGCTGACGCCCATACCTGAGGTTGCGTTGCCCTGCGGGTCGCAATCAACGATAAGCACCTTTTTGCCTATCATTTTCAGCGCACAGCAGAGGTTAACGCAGGTGGTGGTCTTGCCTACGCCGCCTTTTTGGTTAGTGATAGCAATAATCTTGGACATATTTTCACCTCATGCGCTATTATACCCTCTGCCGATGCGTTTTTCAATGTTTCACATGAAACAATTTAATATTTTTTCGCTCTGTTTCACGTGAAACATCACTCAACGAGCATATCTATATCCTCAACCGTAAGTCCATCATGTACGGCAAGGTTAATGCCGTAGGCAATCAGCTTTGCGGAGCTGCGCACAAGCTCGTCAATATTCCGCGGCGTTACAAACAAACCTTTAGCCTCGGCAGCATCGGTGAATGCCGCGGCATCTATCACCGTCGGTACTCCGATTGCAGCTACGGGTACACCGAGGGTGCTTTGATTCAGTGCGGCGCGGTTATTGCCGACACCCGAGCCGGGGGAGATGCCCGTATCGCAAATCTGAACATTGCGGCAGAGTCTGCTCAAATCACCCGAGGCAAGAGCATCAACCGCAATCACGCAATCGGGCTTGACCATATCGCAAACTGCCTTTAATCCGTCGGCACTTTCAATGCCCGTTGTGCCGAGAACTCCGGTACGCAGTACCGCAACCGAGGAAAAGGCGGAAAACTGCTCAGGCAGGGAAGACTTGAGGTGTCTGGTAACGATTAAGCTGTCTGCCGTGTCGGGACCTATCGCATCGGGCGTAACAGCGCGGTTTCCGAGGCAGGCAACAAGGAAATTGCCCGAATTTGCGACAAACGGTATGCGCTTTAGCAGCATTGCAAGAGCATTTGCGCAATCGGAAAACGAATTCTCGCGTCTGTTAACATATTTTTCCATTTCTAAGGTATAGTATTCGCCCATCGGCTTGCCGATTGCGCTTGCCGCCTCCTCATCTGTCACGGCAACGCGGCTTGCCTTACAATTATAAATAGTAAGCTCCTAACTGACGATGCCACTATACACTTTGTTCAGTTTTTCATTTGCCTCAGCCGCAAGGTCGGTGCGCGAGTAAATATTCTGCATCATATTACCTCTTTTCATCTATATGTTGTATATTCTTGCCTGCCCGACCACAACTAATGCAAAGTGCAAAAAAATATTCGGAAAATTTGAAAAAAGCTTGATTTTTCAATGAGTTAATGGTACAATTACTTTCCGCGGGTTATGCCCGTGCTTCTTTATCGTTATTCAGTCCCAAACGGCAGTAACCACCAGCTCAGTCTGATAGCCGGCGAAAACCGGCGGTATTCGCCGGAAAATCCGTGAGGATTTTTGTTACTAAGTTATAAGGAGGTGCCACGATGCCCAACATTAAGTCCGCAATGAAGAGAGATGCACTCGCAAAGGAAGCTCGCGCAAAGAACCGCGCAGAGAAGACCGCTCTCAAGAACGTTATGAAGAAGTTTGACGCTGCAGTTGCAGCAGGCGACAAGACCGTAGCAGCAGAGAGCTACAAGGCAGCTGTCAAGGCAGTTGACCACGCAGCAGGCAAGGGTCTTATCCACAAGAACAACGCAGCTCACAAGAAGTCCGCAATGACCATCAAGCTCAACAAGATGGCATAAG
>JAZULF010000024.1:0-3755 GCA_045643645.1 Oscillospiraceae bacterium | reverse complement strand
GGGGAATTCCATGGATTCAAGGATAATAGGATGCTTTTCATCACAAAGAGTATCGCCGGTGGTGGTGTTTTTAAGACCGACCGCTGCAGCGATGTCACCGGAGTAAGCTTCGGTGAGGTCTTCTCTGTGGTTTGCGTGCATCAGCAGGATGCGGCCCATACGCTCGCGCTGACCCTTGGAGGAGTTCAGCACGGTCTTACCTGCTTCAAGTGTACCGGAGTACACACGGAAGAAGCTGAGGCGACCTACATACGGGTCTGTCATAATCTTAAATGCCAGTGCGGAGAACGGAGCGCTGTCAGAAGCCTCGCGGCTCTCCTCCTCATCGGTCTTGGGATTTACGCCGCAGATTGCGGGGATATCCAGCGGTGAGGGCATATAATCGACAACTGCATCGAGCAGCTTCTGTACGCCTTTGTTTTTGTAAGAGGTACCGCAGACTACGGGAACCATCTTTACGGCACAGGTTGCCTTTCTGATGGCTGCGCGAATCATATCCTGCGGAATCTCCTCGCCCTCGAGATAAAGCATCATTACCTCATCGTCGAAGTCGGAAATGGCTTCGAGCATCTTTACTCGGTATTCCTCTGCAATGTCACGCATATCTTCGGGAATTTCCTCATCACGCATATCGTTGCCGAGGTCGTCGTAGTAAAAGCGGGCGTTCATCTCAACCAGGTCGATTATGCCGCGGAAGTCAGCTTCAGAACCGATGGGCAGCTGAATGGGTACTGCATTACATTTGAGTCTATCATGTACCATATCGAGTACATTATAGAAATCTGCGCCCATGATATCCATTTTATTAATGTATATCATTCTGGGTACATTGTAATGGTCAGCTTGTCTCCATACTGTCTCGGACTGAGGCTCAACGCCTCCCTTTGCACAGAGGACTGTTACGCAGCCGTCGAGAACTCGCAGAGAACGCTCAACTTCTACGGTGAAGTCAACATGTCCCGGGGTGTCGATGATATTTATGCGGGTATTGCGCCAATGACAGGTTGTTGCCGCGGAGGTGATGGTGATACCACGCTCCTGCTCCTGCTCCATCCAGTCCATTGTTGCGGTACCCTCATGGGTCTCACCGATTTTGTAGTTAACACCGGTGTAGTAAAGAATACGCTCAGTTGTCGTAGTCTTACCGGCGTCAATGTGAGCCATGATTCCGATATTTCTGGTTTTTTCAAGTGAATACTGTCTGGGCATAAAATTCTCCTGATCAGATTACCATCTGAAGTGTGCGAATGCCTTGTTGGAATCTGCCATCTTGTGAGTGTCTTCGCGCTTCTTGACGGAGGCACCGAGATTGTTGCATGCATCCATGATTTCGCCTGCCAGGCGTTCCTTCATGGTCTTCTCACCACGCTTGCGAGCGTAGCCGACGAGCCAACGAAGGCCGAGGGTCTGGCGACGAGCAGGTCTTACTTCGATAGGAACCTGGTAAGTTGCACCACCGACACGGCGAGCCTTAACTTCCAGGCTGGGCATAATGTTGTTCATTGCTTCGTTGAAGGCGTCAAGGGGCTCCTTGCCGGTCTTCTCCTTGATGATGTCAAAAGCGTCGTACACGACCTTCTGAGCAACACCCTTCTTGCCGTCCAGCATAACAGCGTTGATAAGCTTGGTTACCAGTACGCTATTGTACATAGGATCGGGTAAAATCTCTCTTTTGGGAACATTACCTCTTCTGGGCACTTTGCTTCCCTCCTTCATTAAAAAATGACTTCACAGGTACTCGGAAGCCGTCTTAAGCTTCCGTCTGCGCCCCGGGGTTATCAATATGATAAACAACAGGGCAATTTTGCTTGTTGGTTAATTACTTCTTTGAGGCCTTGGGTCTCTTTGCACCGTACTTACTACGAGCCTGCATACGGCCGGAAACGCCCTGTGCATCAAGAGTACCGCGGATGATGTGGTAACGAACACCGGGGAGGTCCTTTACACGACCGCCGCGAATCATAACGACACTGTGCTCCTGAAGGTTGTGGCCGATGCCGGGGATGTAAGCAGTTACTTCATAGCCGTTGGTCAGGCGAACACGGGCGATCTTACGCAGAGCGGAGTTAGGCTTCTTAGGAGTAGAGGTACGGACTGCGGTGCAGACGCCTCTCTTCTGAGGTGCGCTCAGGTCGGTCTCGCGATTCTTCAGGGTGTTCAGGCCCTTCTGCATTGCGGGAGAATTGGACTTGTAGGTAACTTTCTCTCTGCCCTTTCTTACCAACTGGTTAAATGTAGGCAACTTTCATTTCTCCTTTCTTCGAAAATTCTCCTTGAAAATCAAGGGTTTTGTGCGGTTTTGCCGTTTTTGGGCATAGTAACCCCACACAGATTGATATTTTAGCAAATTACACAAATTTAGTCAAGAAATTTTTACACAAAAAACAGTTTTATTTTTCCTGATTTAGTATTGATTATGACAACGGTTTCCGTAAAATATCATAATTTTTTCATAACAGTTGATTACTTCAAAAATTTGTAGTATATTACTTGATATGCAGAATTTATATTGAGGTATATTTATATGTGCAAAAAAATCATCTGTCTTTTTCTTGCAATAATTATGCTTGTCTCGCTTATCCCTGCATACGCTTTTGCCGAAAGCGGAAATACCGTTAACGGCAGTGTCAGATACTGCTCCGGTCACGGTGAAAACACGCACGATTATGAAGGCTATTTTTCTTATAGTGATGATTATTTTACCAAATCCGCCTATAAATACAGGCAAGACCTCGCTTCAGCCTCTTTTGCTCTCGCACTTGCCGCATTCTCAAGCAAAGAAGCCTCTTCTCTTGACGATGAAGATAAGAACTTCATTTCAATGATGGAGCAGTGCGGCTTTACCGATATTGATTCAAACGAGTGGTTCGGCAAAGCTCCTATCTGCGACTCAATCGGAGTTTGTGCTGCAAGCAAGGGCATTTGTGATAACGGCACCGACTATACACTTATCGCAATTGGTGTTCGCGGTAACTTCTACCGTCGCGAATGGGGCGGTAATGCAAATCTCGGCCCCGATGGTGAACACGCCGGTTTTGCGCTTTGCCGTGAGCAAACACTTAAATACATTCGCCAGTATATAGACAATTATAATATAAGCGGTCCGATAAAGCTTTGGATTTCGGGATACAGCCGTGCAGCTGCAACCGCAAATTTAGTCACCGCAAAGCTTGACCTTGGATACGAACTCAGCAGCAAAGTTTCCCTCTCCCCTAACGATATTTACTGCTACTGCTTTGAAACTCCGATGGGCGCATTGAAAAGCAAAACCGGTGATAAGGTCTTTGGAAACATACAGAATGTAATCAATCAGAATGACCTTGTAACCTATCTCGCATTTGACCGGTGGAACTTTGGGCGATACGGTGTTGACCGCGTTGTACCCACCAAGGGCGATGCCGACTACGAAGAATTAAAAGTAGCAATGCTTGAAGAATTCTACACAATTCCCAACAACGGCGATGAGTATATGATTGACGATTTTAAATATGTTGCATTTGATATCTCCAAAATTGGCACGAGCAAGGCATTTGTAGAAAAAGGAAATACAATTACGCAGAAGGAATACTATAGGCTTCTGGCTGATGCAATGACTCACGACTTTGTAAGCTCACGCAAGGACTATTATGATAATGTGCAGTCAGGTCTTGTAGAAATTCTTGCCGTTATCTTCAACAGAACTGAGCTTGACTTCGGATATGCCCTGGAGCTTTTTGCAAAAAAAGTTCAGGATAACTACCAGGAAATACTGAACG
>JAZULF010000023.1:0-2275 GCA_045643645.1 Oscillospiraceae bacterium | reverse complement strand
CAGCGCTGGGCTGTCAAAAACGACTATACCCTCCCCGAAATTGAGAAGCCCTCCAATCCGGACAGGACATTCATCATCGGAACCAGCGGTCTGGCCGAGCCCTATACCTTTATGCAGGGAGATGAGCTCACCGGCTTTGAGATTGAGCTTGCGCAGCGCTTCGGAGCATACTGCAATGCAAATATCGAGTTTGCCGTTTATGACTGGTCAGGACTTGATGCCGCCTGCACCTCCGGCAAGGTTGACTTCGTTTTCTCCAACTACTATGTAACACCGGAAAAACAGGAGAATATGGATTTCAGCATTCCGTATCTGAGCGTAAAGACCGTTATGGCGGTAGCTGATACCCAAAGCGCTGACGAGGGCGGCTTCTTCCAAAAGGTTGCCTCAAGCTTTGAAAAGACCTTCATCCGCGAAAACCGCTGGCAGCTTATACTGAGCGGTATAGGTGTAACTCTGGAGATTACACTTCTTTCCGCCCTGTTCGGCACAATACTCGGTTTCATTTTCTTCCTGCTCTGTGAGCGCGGAAAAGCTTTGGATAAGGTAATCAAGGCCTGCTCAAATATCATTCAGAACATACCCGCGCTTGTCGTTCTGATGATAATATACTTTGTCGTTTTCGGCAGCGTGGATATTTCGCCGGCGCTTGCAGGTATCATAGCCTTCAGCCTTGTGTTCAGCCTTGCCGTGCTGGGAATTCTGTCTGCAGGTGTAAAGGCAATTAGCCACGGACAGTATGAATCGGCGCTGGCACTTGGCTTGAATAAAACACAGATATACACAAGAATTCTCATTCCTCAGATTGTGCGCCTGCAGCTGCCTATCTATAAAGGCGAGCTTGTCGGACTGCTGAAATCCACCGCAATTGTCGGCTATATTTCGGTAATGGATCTTACAAAGGCGAGCGATATCATACGCAGCCGTACATTTGAGGCATTCTTCCCGCTGATTGTATCTGCGGTTATCTATTACCTGCTGGCTAGTCTCATTATCTTCCTCGCAAACCGCGTCAATGTTGCCATTGACCCGAACAGACATGCAGGAAAGCTGCCTAAGGGCGTAACGGGAAAGTCCGTTGCCGCTGTATCTGCAAGCGGAAAAGGCTCGGCAGACGGCAGAGAGCTCATTGCGCTCAAGGGCATTACAAAGACCTTCCCCGACGGCACACCGCTTGAAAATGTTTCCACAACGGTCTATTCCGGCGATGTTATCTCGATAATCGGACCTTCGGGCACCGGTAAATCCACTCTGCTTCGTTTAATGAACGGATTGGAAACACCGACAAGCGGCGCAGTTGAGGTTTTCGGAGAGAACATATGCGCGGAGAAAGCCGACCTGCAGAAGATACGCATGAAGCTGGGTATGGTATTCCAGAGCTATAGCCTTTTCGACCATCTGAATGTGATTGAAAACCTTATGATCGCCCCGATGCTCCTGCAGAATAAAACCGCTGACGAGGCATATGCCGACGGTATGGCGCTTCTCAGAAGCGTCGGAATGGCTGAACGCGCACTGCAGATGCCCGCACAGCTTTCAGGCGGTCAGCGCCAGCGTGTTGCTATCGCTCGTGCGATGGCGATGCATCCCGAGGTCATTCTCTTTGACGAGCCGACATCTGCACTCGACCCGAAGAATATCGGCGAGGTTCTTTCCGTTATCCGCCGCTTCCGCGACGATACAACCATGCTCATAGTAACCCATGAGCTGCAGTTTGCAAGAACCGTGGCAAACCGCGTATGGTATATGGATAAGGGCGGCATATACGAAGACGGAACACCCGAGCAGATATTCGGCAATCCTATTCACAACCGTACCCGCGCATTTGTCAACAAGATGAATGTTCTCCCGTGCAAACTCGATGCAAACGGCTTTGACGAGATTGAAACCGAGGAAGCAATACGGCAGTTTTGCACCAAGCACTACTTCTCCCGTGAGAAAGAGGATAATATTCTTGCTCTGTTCCGCACTCTCGTGCAGGAGAGAATTGTCAAGATGGCACCGAAGGACGATTCGGTTATCACATTCCTGATAGAGTACTCCGAGGAGCCGCTGAAGACGGAAATCAAGTTCTTCTGGAATGGCGAAAAATGCAGCGAGGATATCCTTACGGAAATCCCGTCCGAACAGGTGCTTGAAAGCAGCCTTTCCTATGAGAACGGTCAGAATGCACTGATTATTTCATTGCCGTAATAATTTGCAGCCACGTTTCATTTTACATCGTATAAAGAGATGCAAGGACAAAAAAGGAGATAAAAACCATGGAAGAAAAGAA
>JAZULF010000022.1:0-13176 GCA_045643645.1 Oscillospiraceae bacterium | reverse complement strand
GCGCCTGCAATTATTTCGCTCGTGCTCGCACTTGCACTTGCTGCCGCAGCGTTTTTCGTCATTCCCTCGGCATACATTATTTTTGCCTATGCAGGCGCAGGCGTGCTTGCACTGCTTGCGGTTTTGCTGTTTGTAAGGTTCAGCAAAACGAAAAGCAAGATTTACGAGGCGGCAAAGCAAAGACGCAAGCTGCTCGATAAGTACAAGGCAGAATCCGAGGATGATATTTCAGCCTGCGAGGCGGAATATCTTGCGCTTTACAATGAATTCAAGGCAGCCGAGGAAAAGGAAAGACAGACCGCCGAAAAGCTTGATGCGGTACGCCGCCGTCAGGAGCTGACCGAGGCTAAAACGCTCTCCGAGCTTGATTTCAGCGGCGGTGATAACGAAGCCGCGCAGTATACACGCGAGCTTTCAAACGCGCAGCGCAGCTGTGAAATGCTGTCAGCGCGCATATCTGAGATAAAGGGCAGAATCGAAGCAATAGGTGACCCCCTTGTGCTCGGCTCGGAGCTTAATAATATGGAAGCTGAATACGCCGAGCTTCAGGCGGAGTATGATGCAATTGCCCTTGCGGTTGACACGCTTCGTGCGGCAGATGCGGATATTCAGAGCCGTTTCTCTCCCGAACTGGGCAAGCTCGCCGCACACTATATGTCTATGGTTACGGGCGGCCGCTACGAGTCGGTGCTTATAAACCGTGACTTCAGCGCAAGAACTAAGACCGTAGGCGACAGCGTTGCGCACGAAACGGGTTATCTCAGCGCAGGCACAATGGACCTTATGTACCTTGCAGTGCGTCTTGCGGTGTGCAGCCTTGCGCTTCCTAAGAACGCAAGCTGCCCGCTTATTCTTGACGATACGCTTGTAAACCTTGATGCAGAGCGCACGGCTCAGGCAATGAAGCTCCTGAAGGAGATTGCAAAGGAGCGTCAGGTAATTCTGTTCACCTGCAAGCAAGTATAATAAAAAAGAACCGTTACCTCGGTAACGGTTCTTTTTTTGTTTTCTTTAGATTTCGGTCCAGAACATTGAGTCGTCGTTCTTAATCCACTCTTCAACATCAACGATGGTGAATTTGTCCTTGCCGGTGCGGATAATGACCTTTGCAATGCCTGCATTTATAATCTGACGGCGGCACATTGAGCAGCTTGTTGCGTTTGTGAGCAGCTCCTTTGTCTGTGCATCGCGGCCTACGAGGTAAAGCGTTGCGCCAATCATATCGCGTCTTGAAGCGGAGATGATTGCGTTTGCCTCGGCGTGAACGCTGCGGCAAAGCTCATAGCGCTCGCCTGAGGGAATTTTCATCTCAACTCTTGCGCAGCGGCCTGCGTCGGTGCAGTTTATTCTGCCGCGGGGTGCGCCGTTGTAGCCTGTGGAGATGATTTCATCATTGCGAACGATAATCGCACCGTACATGCGTCTTAGGCATGTTGAGCGCTGCAGAACGGAATCTGCGATGTCGAGATAGTAGTTTTCCTTGCTGGTGCGGTTATCCATGGTGTTACCTCCGAAAGTTGATACAGATATTCTAATATTTTCAAGCATTTTCGTCAATAGTTTGCGCGTTTTTTAATGCTTTGGGTACTAAAAACAGCAGCTGCAATGCAGCTGCTGTTTTGCTTGTTAAGGAATGGTGTGGCGGTGCTCGGTGTTCTGCCACTTGCCGCCCTGACTGCGGTGCAGCTCCTCGGTGAGGTGGTCCCAGAGAAGCACATCATTGTCATCGGGGTAGAACTCAATAAACTTTCCGTCTACGAAGGTGTAGAAGCGGGTGATGTCGGTGCACATACCGTAGGTCGGCACCTGTGAGCTCGGCATATCGAAGCTGAAGGGCTTGCCGTTCATTGTGCCGTCAAAGTGCAGACCGTCATGGTCGAGCTTGAGCATACCGTCGCCGCAGATTATCGAGGTGGCGTCACCCTTGAGCGCCTTATGCTCGGGAAGTACACCGATGCGTACATGACCGCTGTGAGTGAAATCGGGCTTGCGGACCTCCTGAGCTGCTCTCTCGCGCTCCATAATGGCCCAGTCGGTTACGAGCTCGGGGCATACGGAATCACCGACGGGACGGAGATTGTAGCACTCGTCAAGCTCAACGGTGTTGCCGCAGGCGCGGCAGCGCATGGTGTTGCCCTCGCTTTCCATCTGATACAAGGCCTTGCACCTGGGACACATATAAAGCAAGTCACCAAGACTCTCAGCCATCTTGCCCTTACCCTTGAAGCTAATCTGCTTTTCGCGGTTCCATATGTAATCATCATGCGCAAGCAGACGGTTCATGGTGTCCTCAATTTCCTCGGGAGTCATTGCCGCAAGCTGCTCGGGGGTGAACATCTTATCAACGGTCACCTCAATGCGACCCTTGCGCTTTTTGAGGCAATGCTTTGTGTAGGTCATATATCCGCCCGATATTTTTGAATAGTAAACGGGTCTGCCGAGCTTTTTGAGGAGCTTGCCGCCGCCGGGAATGACGGGCTGCGCCATACCTGTGATGGAGCTCATGCCCTCGGGCATAATGCAGATGTTGCCGCCTGCCTTAGCTACACGAAGCACCTGACGGATGGTGTAGGCATCAGGGGTGAAATTCTTCTTGGGAATGACCTGCATAAAGGGCAGAAAGAGGTTGGTGGGGAAACGGAAGAACTCGTTGTAGCCGACAACATAATTAAGCATCTTGGGGTAGCAAACAGGTGCGGTGAACTGAAAGTCTACCCGTGATGCGTGGTTTGCAATCATAACGATGGGGTTGGGGTCTTCTGCCGGGCGTGCGTTATAGGTGAAGTGTGCGTTGCACAGCTTATTAAGAACAGCAGTTACCTTCATGAGAATTGCATAAAGCCAGCGGGGGGGAGTTTTGATTGCTCTGTTGAGGATTTTTTCTTCAATAGTCAGTTTGCTTTTCATTCTGACCTCCCGTTGCGTTTTTTATTATTCTAACGGAAACGCATAGAAATATCAACAAATATTGCCGTTTTGATGAAATAATGGACTTTTTTCTGAAAAATGCTCAGAAAAATTCCGGTAATGCATTTTACATTACCGGAATCCGAATACACATGTGGGCGGAATAAATAAAATTGCAAGTTCTATACTAAACCGCCCTTAAAGGAGAAGTGGTGACAAAAATTATCTGATGTAAATGCGGCCGTCCTGATTGTCGGCAGCAAGAATGCAGTCAGCAGCGGTTTCAATAATTCTGCCGCCTGCCTTGACTATCTCATCAGCAAACTGTGCGCGGTCCTCAGCCTTGAAGCCGATTGCGTTGATACCGAGCTCGGTTTCGTCGCATGCCTTGGGATTGCCGGGAATGGAGTAGGTGAAAATCTCGAGAGTGGGGAAGCCCTTGCCGAGACCCTTGAGCCACAGATGCTGACCTACGACATGAACACCGTCAATGCCGATAACCTTGGACTTGTAGCCGCCGCTATGGTCCTTCATACCGCCGAACCATTCGCTGTCGCAGATGTCGCCGTAGAAGCCGATGGACTTTTTCCAGTCCTCGCTGATGATGTTTACATGGATGAAGCGGAGGCTCTTGTCGGCCATAAGACCGAGCAGGCTGCCTGCCATAACTGCCTTTTCCTTGCCTGTGCCCTCTGCGGGGAAGGGAATATGGAACTCAACGATGTTGCCCTCGGGGTCTGCGCAGTATACGCAAGGGTTGACCATCGGGCACTTCAGGGTGGAAACGAAGGTACCGCCGCACTTGACAAAGCGCTTGAGAGCGGCCTTTACATTGCGGGTTTCAAAGCACAGATGAGCAAAGCCGACATCGTTGATTTTAGATGCTGCGCCATTTTCTGCTTCTACAAAACCGAATACGGGTGCAAGACCGTCTTCATAGCCGGGGCAGTAAAAGGTCTTGCCCTTTTTGCCGCAAAGCCATTCATCCTTGTCAGCGGGAACAAAGTCGAGTGCCTTGGAATAGAAGTCTGCAAGAGCTTCAACATTCTTTGCGCCAATCTGTACATAGGCAAATCTTTCGTTACTCATATGAACCTCCAAAAGTTTTTTTATTTCAATTTAAAATCATTCTTGATTGCTTCGGCAAGGCTCTGCGCGGTAGCAGCTTCTGCCGTTATAAAGGGCTTGCCGTATTTTGCGCTGAGAGTTTTTGCGGTAACCTCACCGATGCAGGCGCAGCAAACGCCCTCGGGAATGCCGTCAAACTCATTAAAGAAGCTTTTCACGCCGCCTGAGCTTGAAAACAGCAGATAATCTGCTGTGGCAAGGCGCTCACGCACTGCGTCGGGAATGTCAGACTCAGCATTGACGGTGTAGGTCGGTACATCGACGGTTTTTGCAAATGCGCAGAGCTTGTCGTACAGAGGCTTAGAGCCCTCGGCGGAGCGGAAAAGATATATCTCATTATCGGGAGAAAGTGTGCTTACAAGCTTTTCGGCAAGTGCCTCGCTCGTATATACCTCGGGGCAGATATCGGCATAGATGCCGTAACCCTCCAAAGCGGAGGCCGTTGCCTTGCCGATTACGGCAAAAGTGCAGGCAACGAGCTTGCGAAGGTCAAACTTCTGCTCCTTGAGGCGCTTGAAAAATACATTTACGCCGTTTGCGCTGGTGAATACAAGAGTCTTGGGCTTGCTGTCGGAAAGGGAAGCAAGGTCAAAATCAAAGGGAAGCTCAACAAGCTGGGCAGACTGCGCGGTGAAAACATTTGCACCCATACCGCAGAGAATGCCGTGCAGCTTTGAGGTGACGGATTCTGTGCCGGTCAGAGCAACGGTAGCACCGTTGAGGGGTTTGAGATTCTTTGAGGAAAAGTCCAAAGCAGCGGTTTCACCGACAATAATTACGGCGGGTGCCTTGACCTGCGCTTCCTTTACCTTGTCTGCTATGGTCAGCAGATTTCCACGCACGGTTGCGGGATTGGGGGAGTTGCCGCCGGATACAACGGCAGCGGGCATGGTTTCCTTCATGCCCGAGGCAATAAGCCTCTTGCATATCTTATCAAGACGGCTGAGTCCCATGAGGAACACCAGGGTCACATCAAGGCATGCCATCTTGTCTATGTACTCGGGAAGTCCGTCCTCGGTATCTGCGGTGTGAGCGGTTACAACATGGAAACCGCGGCTTAATCCGCGATGAGTTACGGGAATGCCGGAAAGCTCGGGAATTGCGATTGAAGAGGAAAGACCAGGCACAAGCTCAAAATCAATGCCTGCATCAATCAGAGCCTGGCATTCCTCACCACCGCGACCGAAAACAAAGGGGTCACCGCCCTTTAAGCGTACAACCTTTTTGCCCTCAAGCGCTTTTTTAACTATGCAGGCGTTAATCTCCTCCTGCTTTGCCGAGTGTCTGTTAAGGCGCTTGCCCATGTATATCTTCTCAGCGCTGTCGGGAAGCTCATTGAGGAGCGCTTCGTCGATAAGGTCATCATATATGAGAACCTCGCAGTTTTGTATTCGGTTAAGACCACGGAGCGTTATGAGGTCTTTTTCACCGCAGCCGGCTCCGACTATGGATACAAACTTATCTGACATTTTTCAAATACTCCTCTGTTTCTGCTTCGCTTAAGGGCATGCCGCGGCTTATGCAGAGCTCAAAAAGCTCCTTGAATATGCGGCTTCTTGTTTTTTCTTCGGGAAACATTGCTTTTACGGGAACTCGAAGACCGTTAAGGTAGTCCAGAATTTCCTCAGTGTTATCGGGAATCAGCCCGTTGATTTTGTTTTTGAAGCTGATAGCGGCAGTAGGGGAAGCGCCGCCTGTGGATATACCGATTGAAAGACTGCCTTTTTTGATAAGGCAGGGGAAGATAAAGCTGCACAGCTCACTGTCGTCAACTGTGTTTACGGGAATCTTCTCCGATACGCAGAGCTCGGAAATGCGCTTATTCAATTCGCGGTCATCGGTTGCAGCAATGACGATATCGGCATTGCTCAGCATTTCATCGGAAAAGCTGCCGTTTATTGTACGCACACCCTGCATAAGAGATAACTCATCGCATATTTCGGGTGCGACAACGGTGATTTCCGGACCGTAGGGCATAAGCTTTTCGGCCTTGCGAAGCGCAACCTTGCCGCCGCCGACAATGAGAATCTTGCGGCCCTCAAGCTCAACAAACATCGGGAAATATGCCACGGGCTTTTACTCCTGTTCGTAGTAGTACTGATAACCCTTTTCGGTAAGGGTACGGTTAATCTTTACATTGAATACTTTTTCGATTATGCCGCTTTGGAAAACCTCCTCGGGAGAGGCGTGCGCAGCAACGCTTCCGTTATCAAGAAGAATAATCTCATCGGCGCATTTGAGCGCAAGACAAAGGTCGTGAAGGATGAGAACAACTGCTTTGCCGTCATCGGCAAGGCTTCTTGCGAGGCTCATCAGCTTGAGCTGGTGAGGCACATCGAGGAAGGTAGTAGGCTCGTCCATGAACAGCACGGGGGTATCCTGTGCAAGTGCCATGGCGATATATATTTTCTGCACCTGTCCGCCGCTAAGCTCGGTCAGCTTCTCGTTCCTTATGCTTTCCGCGTCAACATAGCGAAGCGCATTGTCAACGATTTCGTAGTCCTTCTCCGAGTAGCGTCTCGGGTAAGAAAGCCACGGGAAACGGCCGTGAAGCACCATACGCGAAGCCTGAATGTTCGGTGTGCTGCGGGACTGGGACATATATGCGATTTTTTGTGCTAATTGCTTTGATGACAAGGTGTCAGCGTCTTCATCATCGATGAAGACCTTACCAGATGCCCTTTCGTTAAGGCCGAGCACGGTTTTAAGCAAAGTACTTTTGCCGCTGCCGTTCAGACCAAGCAAAACGGTGAGCTTGCCATCGGGAATTGAAAGACAAATGTCATCAAGCACCTGCTTTCCGTTATACGAGCAGGTGAGATTTTCGATTTTAATCACGGTTTCTGCCTCCTCTCTGTCTAAGGAGAAGCCAGATAAAGAAGGGACCGCCGAGGAACGACAGTACAATGCCGACTGAAAGCTCATAGGGAGCAAACAGAACTCTGGCAAGAAGGTCACACAGTAACAGCATGACCGCGCCGCCTATGGCGCTTGAAACAACGAGAACACGGCTTTGCTCGCCGAATAATCGTCTCATAATATGCGGGACAATCAGACCGATAAAGCCGAGAAGTCCCGCGAAGCTTACCGCAGCACCTGCAAGTGCGGCGGCAAGAGCGAGAAACAGCGGACGGATAAAACGGACATTCAATCCGAGGCTGCGTGCAGTATCGCTGCCGAGCATCATAATATCCAGCTCGTTGCAGAGAGAAAGGATGATAATGAACGAAGTGAGTATTATAATTGCTGCCGGAAGTATGCGCTCGAACGATACATTGGCAAGACCGCCGATTTTGAAATCGGAATATGCGGTCAGGGCATCCGGTGAAAAGCTGATTGCGGCATCAATGCCTGCAGCAAATATGCCGGACACCGCTACACCGGCAAGAACCAGTGTAATCTTTGATGCGCCGCTCTTTTTTGCAATCAGCAGCACTATCATAACGCTAAGGAAAGCGCCGAAGAAGGCTGCAACGGGGGTGAACATGATAAGCCCGGGGAAGAAGATACTCCACAGAGCTACCATCATACCTGCACCGGAGTTCACGCCAATGATATTGGGAGCTGCAAGAGGATTGGCGAGAACACTCTGGATAACGGCACCCGACACAGCAAGTGCCATACCTGCAAACAGGCAGCCGACTGTTCTTGGAAGTCGGGAGAACTTGATGATTGCAGTGTGCGCAGTGCCGATATCTCCGCCGGTAAAGAATGAGAAAATCTCATTAAGGCTTATCGATACGGAGCCGACACAGATGCTCAGTACAAGTGATATTACGAGCAGTGCGCCGAGAGCGGAAAAAAGAAGAAAATTATTATTTTGTGAAGAGGATGTCGGCGAGCTTTTCATAGGCCACTCCCCAGTTGGAATTAGGCTTTAGGTTGTAAAGAGAATTCTCCAGCACGAAGAAACGGTTCTCCTTGACAGCGGTGAGGGTTCCCCATGCGGGGTTGGAGAGGAGAGTTTCCTCAAGAACCTTCTGTGCATCGCTTGAATCTGAGCCCTGCAGAACAGCGAAAATGTAGTCGGGGTCTGCTTCTATTATAGCTTCGACGCTCAGATTTTCCAATAGGGAATTATCGCTGTCGGCAACATTAACGCAGCCGAGGTCAGCGAGCATTTCGCCGAGAACATTGTCAACACTGCCCTTTACCTTGCAGCTTGAGCCGGTCGCACGGATGCACAGAACAGTGGGTGCGCTGCCGTCAGCCCTTGCAATGGAAGCGTCAACAAGCTCAGCAACAGCTTCGCCGTACTGCTTGTAATTATCGGGGCAGCCGGTAAGCTCGGTGCAAATCTTCAGCATATTGAGGTAATCGTCAAAATTCTGAACATCAAAGTATGCAACAGTGATGCCGAGCTCCTCAAACTTGCTCTGAAGCTCAAGGTCTGCCTTGGTGTTGCAGCTTGCAATGACAAGGTCAGGCTCTGCGGACATAATCATCTCGAAGTTGGGCTTCTTGATTGCGCCGATATCAACGACATCCTCGGAAAGACCGAGGTCGAAGGAAGTCCAGCTATCGTGTGCGGTAGCTACGAGAGTATCCTTACCGCCGGCAAGGCACCAGATATCCGCAAAGCTGCCGATAAGGGTGGCAACGCGTGTAGGCTGCTTGTCAATGCTCAGCTCTCTGCCCAAATCATCGGTAAAGGTGATGGCAGCTGCAGCGGGGTCAGTATCCTGCTGAGTGGTAGAGCAGGCGGCTGTGGCAAATAACATGACTAAAGTCAGTAATAAAGCAATGATTTTCTTGATACTCATAGTAGCTCCTTATGTTAAACAATTAATTAACTATTTTTAATACCCAAATAGTCGGGACATAGAGCCCCGACTATTTTTATGAGTATAAATGTACTGAAAAATCAGCAGGTTGCGCCGCCGACAAGGTGCAGCTTTGCATCCAGGATTTCCTGCTTGCGATCGAGAACATCGTCAGCAAGAAGCTGTGCAATGAAGTTGTCGGGACCGATGCGGTCGATGGTACGGCCGAAGCGCTCGCCGGTGATACCCTGCTCACGGTAAAGGAGAATTGCCTTCTCGATGAGCTTCATAACCTCGTCCTCGGAGTAGATGCCGGGAACGGGAGTTGCCATACGCTGGGTCTTGCCCCAGATACCGCCGATGGTGACCTTGTAGCCGCGTGCCTTCTCTTCGATGCTGTCGAAGTTGCATGCGCCGATGCACTTGCCGCAGTTGGTGCACTTGTCCGCATCAATTACGAGAGTGCCGTCTTCGTCCTGGTATGCTGCCTTTACGAGGCAGGTGCCGATGACGGAGCACTTGCTGCAAGCATTGCAGAGATCGGGATCGTAATCGGGAACGCTCTGACCCATGATACCGAAGTCATGGAAGCCGGGCTTTACACAGTTGTTGGGGCAGCCGCCGATACCGATTTTGAACTTATGGGGCAGACGAACGGTGTGCCACTTGAGGTAGAACTCGTTGAATACGCGGTCAGAGAAGGTCTGAGTATCCATCAGGCCGTGAACGCAAACGGTGCCCTTGCATGCAACAACGGGACGAACGAGGGAGCTGGTGCCGCCGATGAACATATGACCCTCAGCGGTAACTTCTTCGTAGCAAGCCTCAACGTTCTCGTAGGGAACGCCCTGGATTTCCATGGTAAGACGGGTGGTCAGAGCGACCTTGCCGTTGCCGTACTTCTTTGCGCAATCGGTGATAATCTTCATCTGCTCATTGGTGAAAACGCCGTTGGAAGTCAGAACACGCTCGATGAAGTGCTCGCCGTCGTTAGTAAGGATAATGCCTCTTGCTTTAAGGGCTTTCTTTTCTGCATCTGTGATGTTAAGCATTAGAATTTCCTCCAGATTATATGTATTAGTGCTTAATAAGTGGAATTATTAGATAGAAAACTTATCTTTGAGTGCGAAGTTGAACATAGTACCGCCTTCAACTACGCTGACCTTGTCATAGCCGTAGCGCTTCATGCGGTTCTGTGCCATGTAGCTGTTCTTGCCTTCGAGGCAGATAAGAGCAACCTTCTTATCAGTGGGGATACCGCTGATTTCGCCGTTGATGCTGCCAACTGCTACATGTCTGAGTGCGGGGATAACGGGGGTCTTGCCGACATCGAGAAGCTGCCATTCGTCGTCAACCATAAGTGCTTCGAAGGTATCGCCTTCAAGATGACCGTTCATCTTGTTCTCAAGAGCCTCAGCCGCAATAGCAAAGGGATGAATAACAGAGGAGAAGGGGGGAGAGTATGCGAAGTCCATATCATCGAACTTGTCGATGGTAGCGCCGAGGGAGATTGCGGTTACACCGATGTCAACAATCTTGTCGACGGTGCCCTTACCGAATACCTGAACGCCGATGAGCTTGCGGGTTGCCTTTTCTGCTACGAGACGGATGGAGAAGTGCTCCATGTCGGGGTAGAACTTTGCCTTATCATAGCAGGTGATGGTTACATAGTCAATATCGATGCCTGCAGCCTTTGCAGCCTCGATGCCGAGACCTGCCTTACCGACATTAACGCCGGGCAGCTGAAGTACATTGGTGCCGAGAACGCCACGGAAGCCGTGAGTGGTGGTACCTGCAATTGCCTTTGCGCACAGACGGGCAGCAATATTTGCAGTGGAGCCCATGGGAGTCCAGCTGTTCTTGCCGGTTACGAGGCTCTTAACCATTGCGCAGTCGCCGACAGCATAGATGTCTTCGTCGTTGGTACGCATATGGTCGTCAACATCGAGAATGCGGGTGCCTTCAACGAAGTTCAGGCCGGAATCTGCAACCCACTCGGTGTTGGGACGAACGCCAACGGACATAATGACCATATCGGTCTTGATTGCGCGCTTTGCGGTGCGCAGCTTCTGAACCTTGCCTTCGCCTTCAAAGCCGACAACACTGTCGCCCAGGAAGGTGGGAATGCCGTGCTCAGCCAGCTCGTTTTCTGCGAATGCAGCGAAGTCACCGTCAAAGCCGGGGAGAATATGGGGTGCCATATCAATGATGCTGGAGCGAACACCGAGAGCGGTGAGGTTCTCAGCCATCTCGAGACCGATTGCACCGCCGCCAACGATAACAGCGCGCTTAATCTCGCCGCTTGCTACTGCTGCCTTGATTGCATCAGCGTCGTCGGGGTCACGGAGAGTGAAGATGTTCTTCAGCTCGATGCCGGGAAGATTGGGCTTTACGGGACGAGCACCGGTTGCGATAACGAGCTTGTCATAGCCATAGGTAAGCTCTTCGCCGGTGTGAATATTCTTTGCGTAAACAGTCTTTGCAGCTCTGTCGAGCTTGGTTGCCTCGATGCCGGTAAGTACGGGAACGCCGGTGAGCTCGGTGAAGCTCTCGGGAGTGTTCTCAAGAAGGGTTTCCTTCTCTTTAATTACCTGACCGATGTAGTAGGGAAGACCGCAAGCTGCGTAGGAAATGTACTTGCCGAGGGTGATAACGGTTACATCAGCCTCGTTGCCCATTTCTCTCTTGAGCTTAGCAGCTGCCTTAGTGCCGGCTGCAACGCCGCCAACTACCAGTATTTTCATTAGCTTTACTCCTTCTGATTTTTTGGGTTTTAAGTTAAAACAATATTAGTTTGCTATATTAAGATAACAGAAAAAAAGATTGTTGTACAATACCAAAATAATGATAAAAGCCTTAAGTATGTACTTATATCAAGGGGATGTGACAGGTTATGCACATCCCCCGAAAAACTCTAAAAATCAGTCGAACTTTCTGATAGTATTGAGAATCTTGATAACCTTTTCGGTGCGAACTGCCTGCAGCTCTTCACGGGTCTTGCCGCTGTAGTCCTTCAGGCCCTTGCCGGACTTGATGCCGAGTCTTCCGGCCTTGACCATTCTCTTTGCCATGGGGCTCGGAGTGATTCTTGCGCAGAGGAAGGGGTAGAGCAGACGGCCAACATTGCTTGCAACATCCCAGCCGATGTAGTCGAGAAGCTCCAGAGGTCCTTCGAAGCCTGCCTTCAGACCCTGGTTTGCCTTGAATGCGGTGTCAACATCTTCTGCAGTGCAGTATCCCTTGTCTACGAGGTAGCTGCATTCACGAAGCAGAGCAGCGGTGAGGCGGTTTACGATGAAGCCGGGAACATACTTGTTCAGGACTGCAACCTGCTTGCCGATACCGGTGAGGAGCTCCTTCATATCTGCCATCAGGTCTTCGGGAGTCTCGGGACCTGCAATCAGCTCTACCAGAGGAACGATGTGAGGAGGATTGTTGAAGTGAGCGATAACCATGCGCTCGGGGTGCTTCATCTTAGCAACCTTGAAAACATTCATTGCGGAAGTGGTGGAAGCGATAACCGCAGTGTCGCTGCAGTTTGCTTCGATGGTTGCGATGCAGTCAGCCTTTGCCTTCTTGTCCTCGGGAACTGCCTCGATGATGAGGTCAGCGTCCTTAAGAGTGGAGTAATCGGTGCTGTAGCTGAGGAACTTAACGGTGTTTTCAGCCTGCTCGTTGGTGATGAAGTCGTTTGCGAGCATAACCTTGAGGTTTGCGCCGACCATTTCTTCTGCCTTCTTCAGGGAAGCTTCCTTACGAGCGAGAACTACGGTGCTGTAGCCGAAGGATGCGAAAACCTGAGCAATACCATGGCCCATGGTGCCTGCGCCGATAACAGCGATTTTATTGAAATTACGCATTTTATTCGTCCTTTACATTTATTTTTATTTAATAGTAAGAAAATAGGGAAAAGCCGCTTGCCGCAGGTAATGCGACAAGCGGCAAAATCCTAAGTGATTATAAAGTGCTTAGCTTGGAATTAGAATGCGAAGCCGATCTTAACATCGGTCATGACATTAACGATGGAGGGCTTATCCTGTGCAAGTGCACGAGTGATTGCGCCGTCAATCTCGCCAGGATCGGTTACGAACTCGCCGTAGCCGCCAACTGCCTCAGCGATCTTCTCGTAATGAGTCTCACGCAGGTACAGGCCAACGAATTCCTTGTCGTCGCCAGCGCGCTTTGCTTCGGAGTTCTTGATCATGCCCCAGCATGCGTCGTTGAGGATAACGGTGGTGATGTTGATGCCGTATCTCATGCAGGTGTCGTATTCCATTGCGCCGTAGCCGAATGCGCCGTCACCGGTGAGAAGGATAACCTTCTTCTCGGGATGTGCGAGCTTAGCTGCCATTGCGTAAGGCATACCTACGCCGAGAGG
>JAZULF010000021.1:0-4344 GCA_045643645.1 Oscillospiraceae bacterium | reverse complement strand
TCAATGCCGAGAAGGTCGAGAATATATGCGGTGGAAACGGCATCGTGGGAAAGCGGCCAGAGCTGACCGTCGGTGTCGCGGATATCATCGGGGGTGTTTAGTCCGAATGCCTCGGCAACTAAGTTAGGGTAAGAGCCGTCAACATTGCGGCAGTTGTAATGGCCGTAGTATTCGTTTTCGTAAAGCTGGGACTGCCAGTGGTCGGATGCGCCGTAGCCTCGTGTAAAGCTGTCACCGATTGCAACATAGCCGGTGCCCTGCCTGAGAGAGGCATAGGGGTCGTCGGTTTCTTCTGCAAGACCGGGAATGCAGAGAATTGATGCCGTCAGTGCAACAACGAGAAGCAGCGCGAGGACTTTTGATAGGCTTTTCATGGTCGTTCTCCTTTACCGCCAAATATTCTTCTAACATCTCTGTATATACAAAACTATTGCAACTGTATAACAGTGTATACGAATACTTCCGACTTTTCAATAGTTTTACGAAAAATGTTGAAAAAATTTTAACAAACTTGCGCGTAGGACACCGCAATGATGCATTTTGCATGAAAATGTTTACCTCAGAGCAAAAATATGATATAGTAAATGCACATATTTGGGATTTGTTTGCTTTTGGCGGCCGCGGGGGGACGATAGCCGTGCCGTTATTGAGCAAAGCAGGTTCTGTTCCTCGCAGATATTGTTTTACTGAAAGGAAGCAAACAACATGAAGAGCTTTGCAAAAAGAGCAATATCACTTGCTATGTGCGTGCTTCTGCTTGTGGGAGTGCTTGGCGTTTCCGCACTTGCCGAATGCACGGGAATTGACTCGGGCGAATACACAAACCTTCCCTATAAGTGCTATACGAGCATTGGCGACAGTGTCCCCTGGGGCTACGGTCTTCAGGAGGAGGGACTCGATACGGGCGAGGTTGAAACCATAGGCATGCGCGTTGCCGGCGCATATCCCGACCTCATCGGTAAGGTGCTTGAGGATAATAACGGCGCAACGGTCTATTGCGCGTCCAGCTCGGGCAGCCGCATAAGCGAGTACCGCTCTCTGCTTGAGACGGCGCTCGGCTACGAAAACCCCTATGTCCATGAGGGTGATGCCTATGGCAACAGAAAGTCCGAAAGAGCGGAGGCACTGTTCAATATCGGACCTCAGCTTGTTGAGCAGTTAGGCGAATCCGACCTTGTTACCGTTCAGGTCGGCTTCAACGATATCACCGCAGCGCTTGTCAATGTTGTCTGCGCAAGCGGTCTTGTTGACATTAACGAAATTCAGAACATCGACGATGCGCAATCGGCATTGGAGTATGTGGTTAATGCTCTTGCAAATGTCGGCGACGGCACGCAGGTGCTGCCCGATATTGAAAAGGCGTTCTTCAGAGAGTTGGGTGACCTGCGCCGGAATATTGACGCGGTTATAGGCGAGGTTGCTCAGGCAGCACCCGAGGATGCCGATATCATAGTTGTCGGCTACTACAACGCGCTGTCCGCGCTTTCCGTAATTCCCGACACGGAATCCATGCTTTTCAATATGCTCAATCTCGCAGTTCTGTCGCTGAATGACTACTACTCATCCGTTGCCGACAAGTATGACAATGTTTACTATGTAGCGGCACCCGATGTGGATATGTTCTACGCAAAGGGAACCTCAATTGTTGACCTCGTTTCCGATTTGAGCAATGTTCTCCTCGGAATTCACCCGAATGCAGAGGGACAGGAATACATAGCGAGAACTGTTCTCGACAGTCTTGCAGAGCTTAACACCTGCCATCACGAGAATGTAAAGACCGTAAGTCAGACCTCGGATAAGGGCTGCGGTGTCGTTGATGTGAAGGTCTGCAGCGATTGCGGCAAGGTGCTCAGCTACGGCAAGGTGGTAACTCCCGTTGCAACGGTTGATGTTCCCGAGCAGACCGTAAACCATATCGTCAAGACGGTTACCGCAAGCATCAGCTATATCGGTGAAAAGCTCCTCGGCAGACTCTCGTCAATTTTCGGAAGATAAATAATGTGAATAGTAAAAAATCGGTGCTGAAGCCCTTGGCTTTGACACCGATTTTTGCATAAAATTAAAAAATGTGAACTAAATTTATCTTGCCGAAAAACACAAAAAACGCGAAAAATACGCATTTAATGCGACATTTAGGCGCAATTTGTTGACTAATTCATTGATAAATAAATAACCCTTATGACACATATATGTATTATGTATTGTACAATTAGCCTGATATGTGATTATATTTTATGTAGAATAATGCGGATTTTTGTAAAAGTTGATGAAGGAGATGCATATGGTAGCAGAAATTCTTGCGGCAATAATATTCGTCGTTATGTTTGTCATGATAGTGGCCAGCAAGCTCGAGCGTCACATTGTAACGCTTATTGCAGGCGCACTTACACTCATTGTTGTATTCGGTCTGTGCATGCACAGCATGACCGCCGTTTCCGAAACACTGAACCTTGCAAATCTGGCCGAGCTTAGCTTCTGGTATCAGAAGGGCACCGAGGCAGGTTCATCCGGCGGCATTAACTGGGAAACCATCATTTTCATCGCAGGTATGATGATAATGGTCGAGGGTATGTCCGAGGCAGGCTTCTTCAGATGGCTTTGCATGAGAATTGCCAAGCTTGTTAACTACAAGCCCATCGCAATTTTCCTCACCTTCATGATTCTTGCGGGTGTTCTCTCCATGTTCATCGACAGTATCACCGTAATACTGTTCCTGGCTGCAGTTACCATCGAGCTTGCAAGACTTCTGCAGTTTGACCCGATACCCTTTATCATGGCGGAGATTTTCTGCGCAAACCTCGGCGGCAGCGCAACTATGTGCGGTGACCCTCCCAACATCATAATCGGCACCTCGCTGGGCTACACCTTCGGCGACTTCGTTTCCAATACCGGCATCATTGCCGCAGCGGCAGCGGTTGCAATCATTGCATACTTCTATCTGGTGCTGGGCAAGAAGATTAAGAAAAACGGCATTGCTGACCTGAGCGGCGTTGACATCAACCCCAAGAACGCAATTACCGACAAGAAAAAGTTCATCTGCAGCAGCCTCGTTTTTGCAGTTGCGGTTGTACTGCTGGTTAACCACGCAACGCTGGGTCTCACCGTTGCAACAATCGGCGTTATCGTTGCAATCCTCACAGCACTCATTCAGCCTAAGGATGCAATCCGCCTTATCAAGAATATCGACTACAAGACTCTGCTGTTCTTCATCGGACTGTTCATAGTCATCGGCGGTCTTGAGCAGACCGGCGTGCTCGAATCCATTGCGGCAATGATTCAGAGCCTCAGCAACGGCAGCGTTGTAATCACCGTTATCATCATCGTATGGGTTTCCGCAATAGCAAGCGCATTCGTCGACAACATTCCGTTTGCAGCTACTATGATTCCCGTAATCAGAAGCATCTCAATGTCCGCAGGAATCGACCTTCCGCTTATGGCATGGTCACTCGCAATGGGCACCGACCTCGGCGGCAGCGCAACTCCTATCGGCGCATCCGCAAATGTCGTGGGCATCTCTATTGCAAACAAGGAAGGCTACAGCATAGGCTGGGGCAGATACTGCAAGCTTATGATTCCCGCAACCATCATCGCAATCGCTATTTCCACCGTCTTCCTTTGCTTACGGTGCATGTAAGCAAAGTTGAATCCTTTCTATTCATATGGCAAGCGCCCGGAGAAATCCGGGCGCTTGTTGCATTATTTAAGGCTCAGCCTTTTGTTCTTATAAAATGCCCCTCCTGAATTGCCGCGAGGGTTGCCACCGCGCAGGAAAATGCCGCGCTGTATGTCAGAGCAAGGCAGTTTAGGGTTAGCGGCAGGATGAATATGACGCAGCCCGTTGCCTTGTTCAGGGCGGTGTGCGGGGTAATAAGCCGTTTGTGCATCACAAGCGACGAGATGACATTGATTGCTTTTATGAGGGCAATGCCCGCAATCCATATAAGCATCCACGGCTTGAAGGACAGCACGGGAATGAGCATTATAAGGCATACCGCAACCATGACAAAATCTGCCGCGGTGTCAAGCCTTGAGCCGAAGACACTTTCGGTGTTTGTACGCCGCGCAACTGTGCCGTCAACCATATCCGTAAGTCCGCACAGAATATAAACTGCAAAAAACGGTGCGGAAAGCGGCGCAAGCGTCAGAAGGACGAGGGACAGAATTATTCGGCTTGAGGTAATGATATTCGCTTTTGTCAGAAGCTTCTTATCCACTTGTCGATGTACTCCATCTGTTCGTCGGTGTGGAACCAATGCTCGCCGCCCTTCATAACCTCGAGGTCAGCGCCGATTTTCTCGGCAAGTGCGGTCACGGTTGCGATATCGGTCAGATTGTCGAATTCGC
>JAZULF010000020.1:0-2941 GCA_045643645.1 Oscillospiraceae bacterium | reverse complement strand
GTCATGTGGCCCGGAAACCACTGAATATTCATTTTTTCAAAATTAATATCTGCCATATCAGTCTCCGTAGGGGCTGCCTATGTGGTTGAACGGGAAAGCGACACATACAACCTTGCCGATTATATCGCGGGTATCAACCATACCGATGCGCTCATCGCGGCTGTCTGTTGAGTCATTGCGGTTATCACCCATAACGAAAACGCAGCCCTCGGGTACAACCTGTATACCGGTAAAGTCAATCTTGTTTGCGGTAGGCTCGGCAATGTACGGCTCATCAAGCGCAACTCCGTCAACATAGACAATGTGTCTGTCAAAGTCTATCTCAATCGTCTGACCCTCGGTGGCAATTACGCGCTTGACAAGGGCATAGTCGGCATACTCGTCCTTCTGGAAAACAATGATGTCGCCCTGCTTGGGAGTGTAGAAGATATCGGTTACGAGCATCTTGTCCTTGTCCTCAAGGGTCGGGTACATTGACCAGCCGTTTACATCAATCATTCTGATGAAAAATACGAACACAATGACGCATATTATAAGAGCAACAATTATGCACTGCAGCCATTCGTAAATCTCGCTGCGAACGGATACCTTTTCCTGTGCAGGCTGCTCTTTTACTTTTTTCATATCAGTCTTTTTCATTTGCATTACCTCTGATATAGATATTCATTTTATTATACACGAAAACATACTGATTAGGCAACAAAAAAAGAGGCTCTCGCCTCTTTTTTTGAACAATATTCGGTCCGGAGCTTACAGACGCTCTTTGACCTTTGCACTCTTACCGACGCGCTCACGCAGGTAGTACAGCTTTGCTCTGCGGACTTTACCGCGGCGGACTGTCTCTACGGAGACGATGGAGGGAGAGTGTACGGGGAAGACCTTCTCGCAGCCTACGCCGTAGGAAATACGACGGACGGTGATGGTCTCGTTGATGCCGCCATGCTTCTTAGCAATGATGGTGCCTTCGAAAGCCTGGTTGCGCTCGCGGCTGCCTTCCTTAACACGAACGGTGATACGGACGGTATCGCCGACATTCAGTGCAGGCAGTTCGGGCTTCATGTACTGTTCGCTGAGAATTTTGATCAGATCCATAGTCTAATCCTTCCTTTACTTAAGGCGTTCATGCCGGAGGACTCCCTTGGGTCTCGGCAGCGGACCGCTTGATAGCCTGCGGTTAAACCGCATAAGCCTAAGTATGATACCATACAAAGCATTGAAATGCAAGCATTTTTTACCTGAAAACGCTCATATTTTCATCAAATATCTCAAGTCTGCGGAATTTTGCAAAATCGGGCGCAATTGAGGGCTCAAGCTGCCTCAAAGCATCGGCAAGAAGCTCCGGATTGAGAGTAGGCTCCTGCGCGGAAATTACTGCCTCAAGGCATACATCATTGCCCTGCACACCGAAGGATATTTCCTTTATGGCAGGCTTGATATCGCTATCTGCGACACCGCGCTTGGTCTTTTTGGAGATAACGATGCTGTCCTTTGCGTAAAACTCGTTGAGCTTGTCCGCCAGTTCGGCACAATCGCGCTCATCGTATTCAAACACGCCGCTAATCCTGAGCCATTTAAGCTCTTTTACCTTGCGCTCGGACTCATACACCTCAAGTGCCTCAATGCCCTCGGGAAGCTGTTCCTTGAGTCCGTTCAGAATCTCCTCGGGTGCTTTATCCTCAATTAGCTTAAAGTCCATTATCTCGCAGACGCTCTCTGCACCGACGGAAAGCGGCAGTGCAATTGAAATCTGCGGATGAGGATTGAAGCCCTCAGAGTATTTAAGACGGCATTCCGCGCGCAGAAATGCTCTTGTAAGCGTGCGCATAAGGTCAAGGTGGGAAATGTAAACCGCCCTGCCGGTCTTGGAAAAACGCAATCTCAGCTTATCCATCGCAGCGGCCTCCCTTCAAAAGTCTTGCTGCACCGCAGGCAGAGCACTGCTTGCGGCAGTCGGGTGAAAGCTCGGACTTATAGCACTGTTCCTTTTCGTGCCACAGATGCTCCTTGCGGACACCTACATCGACAAGACTCCACGGCATAACCTCGTCCTTTTCACGCTCGCGGTGAGCATAGAAGCTCGGGTCAACGCCTGCATCGTCAAATGCCTTCATCCAGCGGTCAAAGGAGAAATAATCTCCCCATGCCTCGAGTCTGCCGCCTGCGCGCCAGACATTTTCTATTACCCTGCCCATTCTTCTGTCGCCTCGGGACAGAGTTGCCTCGATATAGCTGGTCTGCGGGTCATGCCAGTTATACACAACATTCTTTGCCTTTATTGCTTCACGCAGGAGGTTAACCTTGCGGATATACTCATCCATTGTGTTCTGTGCTTCCCACTGGAACGGGCTGTGAGGCTTGGGAACAAAGCAGGAGGTTGAAACGGTGATACGCACTCCCCTGTTCTTGTTCTTAGCGTACAGACGCCATGTGTGAAGAACCTGATTTGCAAGCTCAGCTATGCCGAGAATATCCTCGTCTGTTTCGGTAGGCAGGCCGAGCATAAAGTACAGCTTGACATTGTTCCAGCCGCCCTCGAATGCGAGCTTGCAGGTATTCAAGAGGTCTTCCTCGGTTACATTCTTGTTGATTGCATCGCGCAGACGCTGACTTCCTGCCTCGGGCGCAAAGGTAAGTCCGCTTTTGCGTGTTTTCTGAATGCGGTGCATTATCTCGATTGAGAAGTTGTCCGCACGCAGGGACGGCAGTGAAATGCCTATGCTGCGAGGCTCGCAGTATTCAAGCAGTCCGTCGCAAATAGTGGACAGATTGCGGTAATCGCTTGAGCTTAATGACAGCAGAGTGATATCCTGGCAGCCTGTATTTTTAAGCAGCGCCTTGCCCTGCTCGACAAGCAGCTCGGGACTTTTTGCTCTTATCGGGCGGTAGGTATGGCCTGCCTGGCAGAAGCGGCAGCCGCGGACGCAGCCGCGGAAAAGCTCGA
>JAZULF010000019.1:0-8247 GCA_045643645.1 Oscillospiraceae bacterium | reverse complement strand
GAGGGCGGCGAAGAAGCACTCTCTACCTTGCCCAATCCCGTCATAAAGCAGATATACGATGAAAACGCCCTTGAAGCCTACACCACTAAAGAGGGCAGGGAACAGCTTATAGCCGATGCTCTATATGATGCGGCTGTCGGTGCCGCTCTCGGCGGCTTTAGCACGGGCGGCACTATGATTGCTGATGACATAAACGCTAACAGACAATGGGGTAATACCCTCAATGCCGCAAGTGAAGCGTTCGGCACAACACAAGATATGGTGTCGCAAAACGCAAATCAGCAGAATAACACACAAGATATAGCGCAGAATACCCCTCAGAGCCAAAATAACGCCCCTCAGAGCAATTCTAATGCCGAAGTAGTACCCAATGTAGGGGAAACGCAAAACGCCGCCACAGAGCAAAATAAGAGCCAATGGCAAGAAAGACGCGAAATGCGCCGCGAGTATGAACGGCTGATGGGTGATGCGGAAGATGCCGAATTTGCCGCTGATAACGCAAAAGCGGACGGCAACTTTGACTTGGCACAGCAAAAGTACGATGAAGCAACCGCGCTTACTGAACAAGCCAACGCCATAAAAGATCGTTTGGATGCTATGGGTGCGGAAACCGTCAGGGTAAAGCCTGTTCAAAGAGAAACTCAGCAGACGAATAACGCCACAACCGAAACCGCTGATAATACCACGGCACAAAATCAGACGGAAAGCACAGCACAAACTGAACAAAACACCGCTGAAAATGCTACGCAAGGCACACAGAGCAATGCACAGCAAGCCGATGACAGCGGAAATATGCGTGAACGCGGAGCATCTGAAAGTAACAGGACAGACCCAAACCGTCAGAAAGCCATTAGGGACGAAATAGATCAAAACAGATGGTACTATAAGCAACTGTCTAATGACGAAACATTAGGCAAGGCTCAAGAAATGATGGCGCAGGGCTTGGGAAATGCAAGACAGGCTCTTGAAACGGCATTGACGGATGCCGAAAACGGTATGAAACTCAAGCCGGAATTTGTGCCGCTGTCGAAACTCGTTGCTGATGAAATGGCTCTAAATGGCGAAGCCGAAAATGCCACCCAATTATTGGAACGAGTAGCTGTACAGCTGACCGAAGCCGGACAGCTCGGACAGGCGCAAGCTATCTTGAGGGGCAGAGATGGAACAACTCTCGTTAGCCAAACCGAAAAACAACTGACAAAAGGTAATGTCCCCGCAAAACAACGACACAGGATATTAGAGCAGACAAGAGCATTTGCCACGGAGTATAACGCTCTCAAAGCAAAGCTGGACAAAGCGCAAAAGGGCAATGATGCGGACGCTAAATCAAAAGCGGCAGATGACATTATCGCGCAGATAAAAGAAATAGCAAAAGTAAGACGCACCTCTACGCTTTTCAAAAGTAATCTTGATAGACTGCTTAATTCTCAGAAATCAGATCCCGATTATCTACTGAACTTCCTGTATAATCAGATAAACGCATACGGCACAGATGCGCTTAATTCCAAGGCAACGCTCAAAGTCAGCGCGCAGAAGATAGGCGCGATACAAACGCTTGCGCAACTGCTGTCACTTCCGACAACTGAGCGTAACCTTGGCGGCAACTTCACATTCAGCACTCTTGATATGCTTTCGCAAGACAGCATGGGCATTTTGCTTGACTCAATCGTTTCCAAAGTGACGGGGAAGCGCAGCGTGGGGTTTGACACTGGCGCATTCAGCCCAAAAGCACGGCAAGCCGCAAATGATGCGTTTCGAAAGTCTGTTCTTGAGTCCGCGCTTGATGTGTCTATGACGGGGGCTAAAAGTAATAAGTACGGAATGGCGGCGGGCAGGACATTTAAGTCTTCAAATTCAAAACTTAACGTCCTACCGCGTCTCGAACAATTACTTTCATATGCACTCACTTCCTCTGACCAACTGTCGGAGGGACTTATTCAGGAAAACCAACTTTCCGCACTGGATAATGCTGTGCAGACCGGTAAACTGACGGCAGACGAAGCGCAGAAAATAGCGGAACAAACTTCTGATTACAGACTGTTCAAGAACAAAGGCACGGCATATTCCCTTTCCAAAGGAATACACGATGTCGCAAATGTCGTGGGATTTGGCGGACAGCGCAACGGCGTTACACGGCAAGGTGGTTTCGGCCTCGGCGATATAATCAATAAATACCCCGGTGTTCCTGCAAATCTCGGTGTAAAGCCTCTTGAATATTCTCCGGCTAATGTCGTGAAAGGCGGCATAGAACTTGCAAAAGTAATTATTGATGCAAGAAAAGGCAATGCAAACGCAGTTGCACAAAACAAGGCAATAATGGATATTGCGAGAGGCTTTACCGGCGTTCCTGTAATTGCGCTATTCTCTGCAATAGCCAAAGCCGGACTTATTAAAAATTGGGATGACCCCATTGACGAAGATGGCAACAAGGATGTTCAAGCACTCAATTCTGCCGAAAACAGGAAGGGCGCGTATCTGAACTGGTCTGCTGTCAAAAGATGGCTTAACGGCGAAAGCACAGAAGAAAAAGACGGCGATACCGTTACAGAAATCGGATGGCTTGAGCCTCTTAACTTCTTTATCGCAATGGGCGCGTTAGTGGCAGATGAAGCTGACGATGCAACAGTGAGCGACTATGCGTCCGACTATGTTGATGCCACTATTCAAGCGTTTCTCGATATTCCTGTCCTCAGCAACATTCAGTCTGCTATTGACGCGGCTAAGTACTCAAAAGCGGAGAACATAGGCGGGCAAGTGAAAGATGCCGCAATGAACTATGCGGGCAACACTGCAAGCGGTTTCATCCCTGCACCTATACGGCACTTAGCAAGAGCACTTGACCCATACCAAAGAGATACGCAAGGCGATACGGCAGCTCAAAAGGCAATTAACTCATTTTTGAATAGCTTGCCTAGGTTTAGAGAAAATTTGCCTAACAAGACAGACGCCCTCGGCAGGGATATAGTTGATACCAATTCGTTTATTGAGCGGTTGTATAACAATATGCTCAACCCCGGCACAAGAAAAACTGTGCAATATAGCGATGAGTCCAACTTACTTTCTTCTGTCGCAGAAGCGTCCGGCATTGATAAGTTCTATCCGTCACGCAAAGCCCCTAACTCCCTCAGCAACGGCGAAGAAAAATATGTGCTTAACACTTCTGACCGGCAGAATTATATGCAGGAAATGGGCGATGCTGAAAGAAAGTATTTAGGCAGCGTTTTGGATAATAAAGCCTTTGAAAGATTATCGCCGGAAATTCAAGCGGGCGTTCTCAATAATTTGAAACATCTTGCAGAATATCAAGCCAAAAAAGCTGTTCTGCCTAAAGGCTATAAAGACGATACATATGAAAATGTGTTGGCACTGTCTGACCCTGCGGCTTACTACATTGCTAATGCTTCGATGGGGAAGAATGCAAACGGCGAGAACAAGAGCGTTTCAGCGAAAAAATATGCCGCATTTGAGAATGCCGGAATAACGGGTGCTGATGCCGCCAAAGCCTTGAATGCTATTGATGTTGACAACAAGGGCAGTTACTCACAGGAAGAAGTGTACAACTGGCTTGCCAATAATCAAGGTCAATTTACCGCACAGCAGATGAGTGACATTTGGAGTGCGCTTACAACAGGCAAAACCACGCTTGCAGATTACAACGGCAATCGCAAGAAAGGAAACGGGCAGATTGACTTGTCAGGTGACACTGCAAGCGGCAACAAGGTAACTGACTTCTTCTCAGCACTTGCGCAGTTAGGCAAATAAAAAAATAGTCCGTGGGGCGTATAACCTCACGGACTATTTTTATCTTAATTTATGTAAAACCGAGTTAAACATATTCCTGACAGTGGTATAGCTAAAGCCTGTTTCTATGGCGGCTTTTCTTAACGAGCCTGTACGCAGATATGCGTTAGCACATACTTTTTCTTTTTCTGTCAATTCAATTTGCGTTTTACTCAGTTTGTTTTCAAATTCAATGATCTGCCGATATACAGATGTGGGATAACTAGGTGTGTCATCTTCTTCATCGTCATCAGCTGACGGAGCGGGGATATCCTCTGTTAACTCTACTTCAAAGTTATACTTTCGTGCATTTGCTATTCGTGTGTCGATTATATCGTGTTCCTGCAACACCTGAAATACTTCGTCTGATACGTCAACGGTATCTGTTGAGCCGTCAGCAAATCGGTATTTGTATTTTTTCATAGGCTAACGGAAATATTCTTTCTGCTGCCGTCAAGTATTGCAACGGGATTTGCTTTAGACGCAGGACGGAACATTGCTTTCATTCCGTATCCGCCATAATCGAGTGATGCGGATGTGTTTATGTATGTTCGTTCAACTACTTCTATGCCGTCTGAACACGGATAACATCGGATGAAAGAGTCTTTGAAAGTAATCGGTGTATGCGTATGCGATACGATGTATAAGTCTGCATCACATATGGCTGATGCTTTTTCCAGCTTGCTTGCTTTGCCGCCAACAGTCGAGCCACCACCATTGCCATGCGTAACGAATACAGTATAAGATGTTCTTCGCCCCTCTGCTTTCCTTTTCGCGTTTATTCCAAATGAAAGATAAAGGATGCCGCCCTCGCTTCGGTACTTGTCCTGTATGCCCAACTCACGGCAGACAAGAGCCATAATGTCGATGCCCGACTCTTTATAGCTTCTAAATTCGTGATTGCCTGTTGTGGCAAAGAGGATTTTACCTTTTTCAGCAAGCGGGCGGAGTATGTCGGATAGTGTCTGTATTGCCTCCATCGGTGAGGCTGACTCCGAATACACATCAGAGATTGACGAGCGGATCGCATTGTTAATCAAATCTCCGTTGAGTATGCAATAAGCGTTATCATCCGTGAGAACTTCACCTATCTGCCGTGATATATCCGACATATCACAGTTGCCATCTCCGATGTGCCAATCTGAAAAGATGTGCAATCGGACTTTGTCAATTCCCTGTGATAACTTAGCTGTTACCGGCTTTATCAAACGGATATTCACTTCCTCTCTCTATCAATGTCATTATGGCGTAATTGGCAAGGTCAAGCAGAGTATCGTCTATGCTTTCTTCTCTTACTTGTGCATTCTCTTTGTTTCTGACCAATGCTTTTATCCTGTTCAGTTTATCTTCAAGGCGTATAAGCGGCATCATCATGCCGTACTCACCATAGCTTGCACCGAAGCTGTCGCCATAGTCTGCGTTTTTCCGGGCGTATGTATCGTTCAGCATCTTGCATATGTTTTCGTGCGCGGCAACCTTGCGTTTTAACTCATCTTGCGTAATCATCATCGTCACCGCCTCCTCCGATAAACAAGCCAATGTTCAGCACTTTCATTACAACAGCTATGCCAACGATGAAACCGATTGAAAAGCGTACAATACCTATCATTACGGCGTAAAAGGCTTCTGCCATCGTTATTCCTCCAACTCAAATAGTTTAAACTCTGTCCGGGGGTTTTCTTTATCATACAGTACGCGGCTGCCGTCAACGCCCACGATTATTTTGTGGTTATCGTCGAGGACTACGCCGCGATCGACGAGAATGTCCTGCAATGCTTGAAGCAGATTAACCAAATCACACTTGCTTCTGCGCTCAAGATAGAATGTAGCCGTCAATATGTATCTGCCGGATAAAGGGATTGGGGGAGGCGTAATATCTCGTCTCCCTCGTTCCTGCATCTCAAGAAAGTATTTTGACGGAACATACATCGGTTTGCCCGTTTTCTTGTTTTGGAATATCTGCGAATGATTCTTTTTTGTGCGGGGCGCACCATAGATGCACCCCTCAAACGCACAAGTTAGAACGGCAAATCGCCTCCATCCGCAAACACAGCACCGCCATCATCAAACGGGTTTGCATCCGAGTTCATATCCGTATCCTCAAAATATGTTTTCGGTGCATCGCCTATTTTTGCATTGATATTCAGCGTAAGGCACTGCCGCCATTCGCCCGTCTTATCGTGGTGGTACTTGTCTCCTTTCATAATCACCTGATTAATTCCCGTGATTACAAACGCCTGTCCATCGCACAGCGGCAAATCAGGATTGTCAAAAAACACTGTCGTGTTTACCGCGCCCTCAACATTGCAGAGCAGATATTTACCATTCTTTGATACGCCTTTTTTTAGGAACTTTGCTACATAGGTTTCGCCAACTTTCAATGTACTTGCCATTACTCAAACTCCTCATATTCAATGTAGCAGACCTCGTTGTCTGCGTCCTGCGTAATAGTGACGGAATATCCGTTGTTTACAAGTATGCACACCACGTCGTATGCGGCACCGCCAAGGTTGCCTTTTATCACCATACTTCCACCATATACAGGTGCTTCCACTTTTTCTTTTTTCATTTATTTATTCTCCCTTTCCCCAAGTATCCTCAACTTCTTCTTTGGTGTATATGCCGTTCAGAACGTGCGGACAGAAACATCTTGCAAAATACGATGCCGCACGATACATAAACATTGCTTCACGCTGACCGGGAATGTTCCACATTGAGCCGGATTTCTTTTCCCATCCAAAGCCTTTTACAGTTTCCCAAGTGATGGGAGGCCCGACAGCAATTTTGCCTGTTTCCCTGACTTCTGCCTGTGCTACGCAGCCTGTTATTTCGCCTGTTTTTTCATCGTGCATCCACGAAAATTCAAGGGGTTTGAACAGACCGCAGTTATTTATTGCTGAGATAGTGTAAGAGCCGCTCCAAGCAGGTTTTCCCTGTACCACATACAGATTTTGCAGAACAGCCATGAGCGGCATATTGGAGCGATTAGCAAGCTCCATAGCGATCATAATGTCCTGCGGCTTTCCTTTATATGACTGCGGTATCAAACTGCCGCTTGCAAGCATATTTGCCACCTTGTACAGCCTGCCGACATTTGCCGTGTCCATCCATGAAAATTCAGTGAATGTCAGGTTTGTTTCTGTGTTGACTACCGGTGCGAGTTCTTCGTTCTGCTGTTCTTCTATGATTTCAGCCATTACACATCGTCCTCCGCTCTGTTTATGCTTCTTTCCGGGTCAAATCCGTCCGGGTATCTTTTCCACAGCTTGTCTATATTCATCTGTGCGATGTTCGCTGTTCGTAACGCCGCTTTCTGATATTCGTTTCCTGTCATATATTCACGCTCCTTTATGCAGTTATAATAGCAATTAGTGTGCACTAAACAAGCTATTTTATCATAATAATATCTGAAATTGGTAATATATATTCACGAATGCCGTTTTCCTTGTCAATGTCATATCCTTTGAAAGAAACACTGTTTAAAGTAAACAGCAGAGCGGGAGTATTCGATTTAACGGGGATGTTGTAGACGATTACATTATCGTCCTCACCTCTGACTACGAGGGATATTTCGGGGTTGATTATCATTTGAGCCTCCAATTAGCACCTTTGGGCGTTTCAAAATGATAACGCCGGCTGCGCTCATATATTCTAGAGCCTAACGCTTCGTCAAGTTCGATTATTTCGTCTATGCTTCGTTCGCCTGAGATGATCGTGCGCTTTTTTCCGGCATATCTGTAATTGATTAACTCATAGGCGAGGTTTATATCAGCTTCGGTTACTGTGCCTTTAAGAAAATCGTCTATATACAGAATGTCGCATTCTTTCAGCGGCTTCATTATGGCGTTGAAAGCATCGGAGTCATTTATCACTCGCTTTAGCTGCGGTATAACTTCACGCCATTTGAGATACCGCACATCCTGGGCATACTCAACAAGTTTGTTGATGATAGCTGAACAAATATGCGTCTTGCCGCTGCCGGGAGTGCCGCTGACGAAAAACCATGCTGTCCTTGCGTTGATTATGTACTGCATTGCAAGGTCTTTCAGCTTGTACTGCCACGCCTCCGGGGTCTTGAATGTATCAAGGGTGCTGTGTGTCATCTCCTCGCCCAATCCGCTTATCGCCAAGACGACCAAAGGTCTTGAGACCGACCGTCGCGGCTGCCTTGTTGCCGATGAATGTGGAGCAACAACCCGCAAAGGAGTGTTTGCCGGAGGTGACGCTGTGACAGGCGCTGCTACCGTGATTCTTGCAATGGGCGCAGGCCGCAAGGCTGCAGCTGCCATTGACCAGTACCTGAAGACTCTCTGATATGTCAGTTTCCCTGAAGCAGCGCATAGCATTTGAACTTTCCCGCCAGGTCATAAATGACAGGGTGGAGAGGCATCAGTTGCGTCAGCTCTTCTGGGAATCCACCCTCAGATGCAATTTGAAATGCCGTCACTGCGGAAGTGACTGCAAGGT
>JAZULF010000018.1:0-3159 GCA_045643645.1 Oscillospiraceae bacterium | reverse complement strand
ATGCTCATGAGCATGGAGCTGCCCCTGCCCAAGAAGGTCTACGGTCACGGCTGGCTCGTAATCGACGGCGGCAAGATGTCCAAGTCCAAGGGCAATGTTGTTGACCCGTACAAGCTGGCGGATATGTTCGGCGTTGATGCGCTGCGCTTCTTCCTGCTGCGCACCTTCCCCTTCGGCTCCGACGGCAACTTCTCCAACGAGCTGCTCATCTCCACCATCAACACCGACCTCGCAAACGACCTCGGCAACCTCGTATCCCGCACCACCGCAATGGCTGAAAAGTACTTCGGCGGCACCCTCCCCGCAGACCGCGAGGCAGATGCTCTTGACGATGAGCTTATCGGCATGGCAAAGGCAGCACGCGAAAAGTACGAGGTACAGATGGACAAGCTGCAGCTGCATGTTGCACTTGAAGAGGTCTTCAAGCTCATTCAGCGCGCAAACAAGTACATTGACGAAACCGCACCCTGGGTGCTGGCAAAGGACGAGGCAAAGAAGCCCCGCCTTGCAAGCGTACTGTACAACCTGCTTGAAACTCTGCGCATTGCGCTCGTAATGCTCACTCCCTTCATTCCCGAAAGCTGCGAAAAGGCATTCGAGCAGATTGGTGCCTGCGAAAAGTGCAGCACATGGGAATCCGCAGCCGAGTTCGGCGTTCTGCCCGCAACCGTTTCCGTCCACAAGGGCGAAACCCTGTTCCCGAGAATTGATATGGCAAAGGCACTCGAGGAGCTTGAGAAGATGAACAAGCCCGCAGCACCCAAGTTCCCGCCCGTTGAGCCCGATGTCACCATTGACGACTTTGCAAAGTGCGATATGCGTGTCTGCAAGGTTATCTCCTGCGAGGCAGTCAAGAAGTCCGAAAAGCTGCTCAAGTTCCAGCTTGATGACGGCAGCGGCACTCCCCGTCAGATTCTCTCCGGCATTCATAAGTTCTATGAGCCTGAGGACCTCGTCGGCAAGACCGTAGTCGCAATCCTCAACCTGCCCAACCGCAAGATGATGGGTCAGGACTCCTGCGGTATGCTTCTTTCCGCAGTGCATGAGCACGACGGCAAGGAAGAGCTGCACCTGCTGATGCTCGATGACAGCATCCCCGCAGGCTTCCGTCTCTGCTGATAAAAGCAAATAATAATCCGGCAGCGCACTGACAAAAGTCCGTGCGCTGCAAAGGAGTTTACGATGAAAGATAAAGACAAACAGGGCATACGCTTCGGTATGCTGCTCGTCGCAATAGGCATAGTATACGGCGATATCGGCACCTCTCCGATGTATGTAATGAAGTCCATCGTTGAGGGCAACGGCGGCATCAATATGATTGACCAGCGCTTCATAATCGGCTCGCTGTCGCTCATTATATGGACAATTACACTGCTGACCACCGTCAAGTTCGTGCTGATTGCAATGAAAGCGGATAACCACGGCGAGGGCGGCATTTTCGCTCTCTACTCGTTGGTCAAAAACTGCGGCAAATGGCTCATCCTGCCCGCAATGCTGGGCGGCGCAGCGCTTCTTGCCGACGGCGTTCTCACTCCCGCAGTTACCGTTACAACCGCCGTTGAGGGCTTGCGCAGTATTCCGATAATGGAAAAATTCCTCGGCGCAGGTCAGGTCAAGGTCGTAATCATCACGCTGATTATAATCTCGGCGCTGTTTTTCATTCAGCACGCAGGCACGAGCAAAATCGGCAAGGCATTCGGCCCGATTATGCTGTTGTGGTTCGGCTTCCTCGCGGTTGTCGGTGTGCTGAACATCTTCACAAACCCCATCGTTCTCAAGGCGTTCAATCCCGTGTATGCGATTGATGTTCTGGTAAGCCCCAACAACAAGGAGGGCTTCATGATTCTCGGCAGCGTGTTCCTGTGTACAACGGGCGCTGAGGCGCTTTATTCCGATATGGGACATGTCGGCAAGGGCAGCATCTATTACTCGTGGCCCGTGGTCAAAATCTGCCTCATCCTCAACTATCTCGGTCAGGGCGCATGGATTATTCTCAACAAGACAAACGGCGCGCTCATCGGCATTGAGGATATGAATCCGTTCTTCCTCATGCTTCCCGAGGCGGCAAGACCCTTTGCGGTCGTGCTCGGTGCAATGGCGGCAATCATTGCCTCGCAGGCACTCATCACAGGCTCGTATACCCTTGTTTCCGAGGCTATCCGTCTTGACCTCCTGCCCCATCTTGAAATCCGCTATCCCGCGGATACAAAGGGTCAGCTTTACATCAACTCGGTCAACAATGTTCTGTGGATTGGCTGCGCACTCGTTGTTCTGTACTTCCGTTCAGGCTCGCGCATAGAAACCGCCTACGGTCTTGCAATCACCATTGCAATGCTGATGACAACGGTGCTGCTGTTTGAATATCTGCGCTCGATTTGCCACAAGCCGATTACGGCGTGGGTGACGATGATTGCCTTCGGACTTATCGAGGTAGTGTTCTTTGTATCCAGCCTCGGCAAGTTCGTTCACGGCGGCTATGTCAGCGTTATCCTCACGCTCATCCTGCTTTGGATTATGATTGTGTGGTACAGAGGTACTCAGCTTGAGCATCGCTACAGCAACAAGCTCCGCCTCGGCGATTACATTGAAAATCTCGGCAAGCTGAGAAACGACACCGAGGTCCCCCTGCTTTGCCACAACCTCGTTTTCCTCGACAGAAACGAAAACCCCGAGTACATCGACCGCGATATTCTCTATTCAATCCTCGACAAGGATTACAAGAGAGCGGCGGCATATTGGTTTATAACCGTCAATGTTCTCGATGAGCCCGATGCGCTCAACTACAGTGTTGAAACCTACGGCACGGACTTCATCTTCAGAATTCAGCTCAATCTCGGCTTCAAATGCTCTCAGCGCGTGAATGTCTATCTGCGTCAGATAGTAACCGACCTTCAGGAAAGCGGCGAGCTTCCCGAGCAGGACAAGAAGTATTCAATTTACGGACCGTCCACCGTCGGCACCTTCAAATTCTGCATCATTCACCGCTCTGTCAGCGCAAAGAGCGAGCTTTACGGCTTTGATGAATTCATCCTCCGCTCCAAGTACGCCATCCGCCATGCGGCAGGCTCAAAGGTGCGCTGGTACGGACTCGACACCTCAAGCGTCATCACCGAGGATGTACCGCTTATCATAAGCGGCTCGGCACCGACAAGAAAAATC
>JAZULF010000017.1:0-5700 GCA_045643645.1 Oscillospiraceae bacterium | reverse complement strand
AGTAGCTTTCATTGCGAGGAAGGCGTTGATGAAGCCGTCAATATCGCCGTCCATAACATTCTGAATGTTGCCGTTTTCAAAGCTTGTGCGGTGGTCCTTTGCAGGCGTGTAGGGCATAAATACATAGGAGCGAATCTGGCTGCCCCATTCGATTTTCATCTGTACGCCCTTGATGTCGGAAATCTTTTCAAGATGCTCACGCTCCTTGATTTCGGCAAGGCGTGCGCGCAGCATATTCTTACAGTTTTCGAGGTTCTGGAAGTGGCTTCGCTCAACCTGAGAGGCAACAACGATGCCCGTGGGGATATGGGTAAGACGGACAGCGGAGGAGGTCTTGTTGACCTTCTGACCGCCTGCGCCTGAGGAGCGGTAAACATCCATCTTGATGTCCTCCTCGCGCAGCTCAATCTCGTTGTCGTCGCTTATCTCGGGCATAACCTCAACTGCGGAGAAGGAGGTGTGGCGGCGGCCCGATGCATCGAAGGGGGAGATGCGGACAAGGCGGTGAATGCCGTGCTCGCTCTTGAGGAAGCCGTAGGCGTTCTCGCCCTCAATCATAATGGTTGCGCTCTTGATGCCTGCCTCATCGCCGTCGAGGTAGTCCATGAGCTTGACAGTGTAGCCATGGCGCTCAGCCCACATGTTGTACATGCGGTAGAGCATCTGAGTCCAGTCCTGAGCCTCAGTGCCGCCTGCGCCTGCGTGGAAGGTGAGGATTGCGTTATTTGCATCGTACTCGCCTGTCAGCAGAGTGCCGAGGCGGGTGTCCTCAAGGTGCTTTTCAAAGCCTGCAAACTCTGACTCAAGCTCCTCGAGCATGGAGTCATCGTCCTCCTCAAGTGCCATCTCGCACAGAGTCATAAGGTCGTCCCACTGGGTGCAGAGCTTTGCGTAATTCTCGGTCTTGCCCTTGAGCTGCTTTAAGCGCTTCTGCACGCGCTGAGAATTCTCAACATCGTTCCAGAAGCCGTCGCGTGCGCTCTGTCCCTCAAGCTCCTCGATTTCCTTTTCGGCAGCCTCAAGGCGAAGTGCCTCGCGCAGATTGTCAAGCGTGGGCTTCAGGCCGTTGAGCTTCTGCTTATATTCTTCAAATTCAAGCATTTATATCATTCCTTAAGCATTATTATCATCAAAAATTTGCTAAAATATTATATACGAAAAGCGCTCTGTTGTAAATGCCTAAAGACAAACAAATTTGCGTTGATTTTTCAGCTAAAAAATGAGATAATGCCCCTTTCATTTTTCTGCGGGGTTTGTTATAATGATATTTGTAAAGATATGCCGCGAGATACGGCTTAATTTTTGAACAAAAACAGAGAGGACGATTAAAAATGATTTCCCACGGTAAAGAGATTAAGGTATTTGCAGGCAACTCCAATCCCGAGCTTGCAAAGGCAATTTGCAGCCACCTTTTCAAGGACCTCGGCGACAGCACCTGCTCACACTTTGCAGACGGTGAATGCTCCATTTCCGTTCACGAGCCCGTTCGCGGCGCAGATGTATTTATTGTACAGTCCACCTGCAAGCCCGTAAACGACAACCTCATGGAGCTGCTCGTTATGATTGACGCAATGCGCCGCGCATCCGCAGGCCGCATCACCGCAGTCATTCCTTACTTCGGCTATGCCCGTCAGGACCGCAAGGCAAAGAGCCGCGACCCCATCTCCGCAAAGCTCGTTGCAAATCTCATTACCGCAGCAGGCGCAGACCGCGTTCTGACCATGGACCTGCACGCAGCACAGATTCAGGGCTTCTTCGACATCCCCGTTGACAATCTGTTCGGCGCACCTCTCTTTGCAAAGCACTACCTCGACATCTTCGGCAAGGGCAACGAGGACATTATGGTTGTATCCCCCGATGTCGGCAGCACCGCTCGCGCACGCAACTTCGCAATGAAGCTCGGCTGCAACATGGCAATCGTTGACAAGCGCCGCGAGAAGGCAAATCAGTCCGAGGTCATGAACATCATCGGCAACGTTGAGGGCAAGACCTGCATCCTGCTCGACGATATGGTTGACACCGCAGGCTCTCTGTGCGGCGCAGCAAAGGCAATCGTCGAAATCGGCGGCGCAAAGGAAGTTTACGCATGCGCAAGCCACGGTGTTCTGTCCGGTCCTGCAATCGACCGCATTAACGACAGCGTAATCAAGGAGCTCCTGCTTCTCGACACCATTCCTTACCCCGCAGACAAGCCCGCATGCGACAAGATTAAGTACATGTCCGTAGCACCCGTATTCGCTGAAGCAATCCAGCGCGTATACGAGGAAATCTCCATCTCCAATCTGTTCGAATAATACTTACGATTAATTCATAAGCCCCTTTCCAAGGGGCTTATGAAAAACTTTTTTATGAGGTTTACCCGTGTTTGATAAATTCCGCAGCAACAGCGGGGTATCATGGATTGTCGTGTTCCTCGGCAACCCCGGCCCCAAATATAACGGAACAAGGCACAATGCCGGCTTCATGGCTGCCGATGCAATGGCAAAGCAGCTGAATGTCAGCATTAACAAGCTGCGCTTCAAGGCACTGACCGCAACCGTCAGCATCGGCGGCGAGAAGGTGCTGCTTCTAAAGCCGCAGACATATATGAACCTTTCGGGCGAGTCAGTCGGTCAGGCAGCTAAGTTCTACAAGGTAAGCCCCGAGCACATCATCGTTATCTCCGACGAGGTCGCATTGCCCGTCGGCAAGCTGCGCATCCGCAAGAGCGGCTCGGCAGGCGGCCACAACGGGCTGAAGAATATCATTCAGCACCTCGGCACAGACCGGTTCCCGCGTATGCGCATGGGAGTAGGCTCTGCGCCGCACCCCGATTACGATATGGCTGACTGGGTTTTAGGCACCTTCAAGAACAAGGATGCCGAGGATATGGCGGCACTTGCCGAAAAGGTTTCTGACGCCGTTCAGTGCTATATCAAGGAAGGCCCCGACAGGGCCATGAATAAGTTTAACTGATTACTGACGGCAGAGGTGTATATCCCTGCCGTCGTGAAATTTTCCGAGAGGTGATACCATGAAGAAAAGCTGCATCGCAATGCTTCTTGCGGGAGGTCAGGGCTCGCGCCTTTACGCGCTGACCCAGAATGTCGCAAAGCCGAATATGCCCTTCGGCGGCAAGTACCGCATCATTGACTTTCCTCTGTCCAACTGCGCCAATTCGGGCATAGACACCGTCGGCGTGCTTACACAGTACAGACCCCTGCAGCTTAACAGCTACATAGGCGGCGGTCAGCCGTGGGACCTCGACTCCGCTGACGGCGGTGTGTTCATTCTGCCGCCCTATCAGACCGCAGGCGAAACGGGCTCGTGGTTCTCGGGAACGGCAAACGCAATCTATCAGAACATCGGCTTTATCGAGATGTACGACCCCGACAATGTACTTATCCTATCGGGCGACCACATCTACAAGATGGACTACTCGAAAATGCTCGCCGAGCATATCGAGCGCGACGCAGCCTGCACAATCGCGGTGCTGCAGGTGTCAATGGAGGATGCAACCCGCTTCGGCATTATGAATGTCGGCGCTGACGGCTATGTGTCCGAATTCGAGGAAAAGCCGAAGCAGCCCAAGAGCGACCTTGCGTCAATGGGCATCTATATATTCAACTGGAAAAAGCTCCGCAAGTATCTTGTTGAGGACGAAAACGACCCCAACTCAAGCAAGGACTTCGGTAAAAATATAATCCCCAATATGCTCTCAGCAGGCGAAAAGCTGTGGCCCTACCGCTTTGACGGCTACTGGCGCGATGTCGGCACAATCACAAGCCTGTGGGACGCTAATATGGATATGCTTTCAACCACGCTTATCAATCTCTACGACCCCGAGTGGCCCATCCGCTCGAGAAATGCCGTGCGTCCGCCGCAGTATGCGGGCGAGGAGGCGGAGATTGTCCACTCCATCGTCACCGAGGGCTGCGTGATTGAGGGCAGAGTCGAAAACTCCGTGCTGTCAAACTCAGCCTGCGTCGGCAAGGGTGCAAAGGTGCTTTACAGCGTGCTTATGCCGGGCTGCGTTGTCGAGGATAATGCGGTTGTCGAGTATGCAATCATCGGCGAGAATACCGTTGTCAAAAGCGGCGCGCATGTCGGTGCGGCACCCGACGGCAGCGAGGAATGGGGCGTTGCAACCTGCGGCCCCGATATTGAAATCCGCAGCGGCGCCGAGGTACCTGCAGGCGCCATGATTTACAAATCTGAGGAGGTATGAGCAATGTCTGATTTTCACGGAATAATCTTTGCCTACGGCTCGGTCTCGGGACTGGGTGAGCTTGTTTCCACACGCACTGCCGCCTCCTTGCCCTTCTGCGGCAGATACAGACTCATTGACTTTGCGCTGTCGTCAATGATGAATGCGGGCATTCTCGATGTCGGCGTTATCATGCAGCGCGATTATCAGTCGCTGCTTGACCATATCGGCAGCGGCAAGGATTGGGATATGGGCCGCAGAATAGGCGGGCTTAAGATGCTGCCGCCCTTCGGTCTGCCCGAGTATCACAAGGGCGACTATACGGGCACAATCGAGGCACTCAACGCGGTTTCGACCTATGTCCGCACTCTGCGCGAGAAGTATATCGTGTTGGTGCAGGGCAATGTTGCCGCAAACCTCGACCTGCGCGAGGCAATGCGCAGACACATAAAAAGCGGTGCTGAGATAACCGCAATCTGCACCGAAATGACTCCCGAGTATAAGCACCACCGCTATGTTGTCGATGCTGACGGCTTTGCGCGCAGAATGATATTCAACCAGACCAGCGAGGGCGAGGGCGTTGCCTCCCTCGAGGCGTACATAATCTCAAAGGAGCTTCTCGTTTCGATGATGGACTCCTGCGCCGCGGCAAACCATTACCACTTCCACCGCGATGCAATCGCGGACTATCTCGAAAACGGCGGCAAGGTCAATGTCTATGTGCATAAGGGCTACGCAAAGCGCATCATGAGCACGGAAACCTATTTCCGCTGCAGCATGGATATGCTCCGCCCCGAGTGCCGCGCCGACCTTTTCCCCGCAGACCGTCCCGTGCGCACAAAAAGCCACGAGGATGTCAGCACCTATTACGGCGAGCAGGCGTTTATCCGCAACAGCCTCGTTGCTGACGGCCGCATAATCGAGGGCGAGGTTAAAAACTCAATCATCTTCTCCGATGTCCGCATCGCAAAGGGCGCAAAGCTCAATAACTGCATCGTCATGCGCGGCGGCACGGTCGGCGAGAATGTAATTTTAAGCTCCGTCATTGCTGATAAGTACACAAGCGTGTCGGCTTATCAGACCCTTATGGGCAGTGAAAAGCTGCCTATCGTAATTCCCAAAAACAGCAAAATCTGAGTAAGGGGAGCAATATGTTCAGAAGTGAAATTTCCTGCGACGAGGTGCGCTCCGCAATAGAGGATAAGCTCTGCGCGCACTTCGGCGTTACAAGTAAAAACGCAACCAACGACCAGGTTTTTCAGGCATCGGCAATCGTTATCCGCGAGATAATGAGCCGCCTTCTCGCAATCGGGGAGAAGAAGAAAAACGGCCGCGAGGTGCATTATCTGTCCATGGAGTTTCTTATGGGCAGAAGCCTTATGAAAAATGCCTTCAACCTCGGCATATCCGAGGCGCTGACGGGCGCACTCAATGACCTCGGCAGAAACGCAAGCGATATTTTCGAGGCTGAAAACGATGCTGGTCTCGGCAACGGCGGTCTCGGCAGACTTGCC
>JAZULF010000016.1:0-2833 GCA_045643645.1 Oscillospiraceae bacterium | reverse complement strand
AGCGATATGCTCTCTGCCGCCTTCGGCTCACTTGCTATGATGACAAGCGTGCTTGTTTCCCCCGACGGCAACTATGAATTTGAGGCCGCGCACGGCACAATCACGCGCCACTATTACCGCTACCTCAAGGGCGAGATGACCTCATCAAACCCCGTTGCCATGATATTTGCATGGGCAGGCGCACTTTCAAAGCGCGGTGAGCTTGACGGCAACTGTGAGCTTGAAAGCTTCGGCGAAAAGCTCAAAAAGGCCACCCTTGACACAATTAACGGCGGCATTATGACGGGCGACCTTGCCGCACTTTGCGACGGTGATGATGTCAAGACCGTCAGCTATGTCGATTTTCTTGCGGCAATCAGAGAAAAGCTTTCTTAATTAACAAGATTAATGAAAAACACCCCGAACAAATGTTCGGGGTGTTTTGTATGCAATTGGTTTTACAGCATTGAGGAGCCGCCGGTTACAATCCAGCACGCCATTGATGCAACGGTAATCGCGCCGGTATAGACATTGCCGGTGCGGCGGTAGATGTAGGTGCAAAGCACGCTGAATACGAGTACCTGAGGTACAAACAGTATCATCAGGGACATAAACGGACCGCCGAAGGTGGAGCTGAACAGAAGGTCAGCGCCGGGGCCGATATCCATAAAGAACGGGATGTACTCAAGCAGGCAGAGCAGCAGAATGCCGCCGACCATCAGCAGAGCATTGCGCCACCAGCTTGCAAAGAAGCCCTTGAAGCCGGGCTGATAGGTGCCCTCGCAGCGCATTGAAGCCATAATCTTGCTGTTGTTGAGAATGAAGAACACAGCAAATATGACAATGTAGACAAGGAACTGACCAAAACGGACAAGGTTAAAGCTCTTAAAGAAGGGCCATATGAAGCGGAAGTCGAGCATAAAGAGCTTTTCGCACAGAGCTACGAGGATGTACATAAGCGCGAGCATGCACAGCGACAGAACTGCGCTGCGTCCGAGAAGTCCCCAGCTCAGCTTATTGGGCTTTTCAGCAGAGCCGAGGCCCATGCTGTACCACATATCAGTGCCGCCGGCCTTCTTTGCCTTCTTATAGCTTGTGATGCTGGTAACTGCCATTATGATGATAAGCAGGCCGTACCATGAGAGGAAGCCGTTGCCTATGGTCATGCGGAAGATGTTCTCAGGCAGGGGCAGAAGTCCGTGGCCGAGCTGAGTCATAAACGGATAGGTTGCAAATGCGATGAGAACGGTAATGGTTGCGCCCTTCCACCACTTGCCGCCCTTCTTGATGCCGTCCTTTGAGGGCAGGGGCTGTGCTGCCTTTGCAAAGAAGGGAACGGTGAGCAGAAGCTCCATAAAGGGAATCATTGCAGCAATTGCACAGAACATGGCAACGAGCACTAAGGTTTCCTTAATCATTGCCTTCTGGTCAGTCGGTGCAATGCTTGTGTTCATATCGAGTGCATCGTCAAACCACTGCATTGCCGTTGCAATACCGTGGGAGTTATGGGTGGTGAGGCGGTGGTTTGTCATAAGAAGCTCAATGCGGCGTGCCGAGCCGTCATCAAAGCTGCCGAAGGTGGTGTTCCATTCAGCATCGGCTGCGGTAGTACCGAGGAACTCGGTGCGCAGGTCGGAGCGCAGAAGGTCCTCATTGACTACATTCTTGTAATCGCGGAAGTAGCTGAACTCATCGTACTTTGCCTGCAGAAGCAGAACATTGTTGAACTTGATATTCTCGCTGTCGTACGCGCTGTCGCGGAAAAGCTCGCCGCACTGCAGTACGGTTGCCTTAGGCTCAATCTCCGTGCCTGAGTATGCTGCGGCAACAGACCATGACGACCATGTGCCCATTGAATGACCGCTCAGACCGAGGCGGGTGGAGTCAACATTCGGCATATCGGCAAGTGCCGCGTATGCAATGATACCGCCGCAGGAGCTGTCGGAAACGGAGTTGCCCGCATCGTCCTTGGTGTAGTGGTCATCGAAGAACGAAAGGTTTGAGAAGTTCATCATGACCTTATAGCGATTCTGACCGCCTATCTGAACATAGGTGCCGTCAGCCTCGCTGTCCTCGCCGAAGTTTACGGTTATCTTGTGATTGACATAGCCGCGGTTTATGAGTCCGGGCTCTGTTGCACCGTGGCCGTATTCGTCGATTGCCATAACCACAACGCCGCGACGCGCAAGCTCAATTGCGTATGCAGCGCAGGTTTCGTGGTCGTTCTGATAGCCATGCAGCAGAAGAACGCCGGGTGCGGGATTTGCCTCGGTTGCGTTTTCGGGGGTATAAAGCTTGTAGGCGATGTTGCCGAACTCGGACTCAATGCAGCCCTCGGTAACGGCAATTGTGCCGCCGTTTGTCTGGATACTGTTTGCAAAGAACATGCAGACAAATATCGCAATAATCAGCACTGCCAAAATAGCCGCCGATACTTTTCTGTTTCCCTTCATCTTCGTAAATCCTTTCATTTTCGGACGCGATAATGCCGTATAATGCGCATATTATGCACTTTTTCGGAATTATCGCCTTGACAATAAATTATCATACTCGCGGGATTTATGCAAGCATTTATGCTTTTTGCGGCATATTCCGAGCAAAAAAAGGGTACAGAGCAGAAACTCTGTACCCTTTTTGATTTTGAATATTACTTGAGTCTGGAATCAACCTGAATAGTCAGGTCGGAGAGAGGGTATGCCGAGCAGGGATGGAAGTAGCCGACATCCTTGTCTGCCGCTCTTACGCCGTCAGACTGCGGACGCTGCCATACCTCACCCTCAAGCAGCAGGCTGCGGCACCAACCGCAAGCGCCGCTGCGGCAATGGGTGTCGGGTGCGATGCCCGCTTTTTCAAG
>JAZULF010000015.1:0-2234 GCA_045643645.1 Oscillospiraceae bacterium | reverse complement strand
TGCAAAAAAGACAAGCGGCATCTCGCTTGTCCTGCTCGCATTTCTGTTCACGGCGCTTCTATACCGCTGCGGCTCTCCCGACTCAAAGCAGTGGCTTATCGGAATGGTGCTATTCGTTGTTGCAATGCTTCCGCACGAGCTTTTGCACGCAATAAATTTCAAGGGCGATGTGTATCTTTACACAAATCTCGCGCAGGGCATGCTCTTTGTAGTCGGTCCCGAGGATATGTCCAAGGGCAGATTTGTGTTTATGTCCCTGCTGCCGAATTTCGTTTTCGGACTTGCTCCGTTTGTTGTCGCACTCATTATGCCACAGTACGCGTGGCTCGGAATTTTCGGTGCGCTGTCATTGACCGCAGGCGCAGGCGATTTTTATAATGTGTATAACGCCCTAACGCAGATGCCCAAGGGCGCAAGAACTTATCTGTACAAGATGAATTCCTACTGGTATGCGCCGTGAGGCGCTTCTTATTCGGAGCAACGCAAGCCGTAATCTTTACTACCTTAACCCGACCGGTGAGTGCCTGCTAAAGTCAAGTCAAACTACCACGCAAGGAAAATGCAATGAATTCTGACCAGACAAACATCGAAAATTTCATTAACTATAACTACATTCCGTACAGTCGCAGGCAGTGCGTGAAGCGCACAATATGGCTGCTGATATCCTGCGCGGTCTGCGGCATTGTCGGCGGGCTTTCATATGCGTGGATATGTGTCGGTGCGCTGATATTCTTCGCAGCTGTTGCTGTTCTTATCAATAACGGCAGAAAAAATAAGGGCGCAATGCAGCAACGCTTCATCGCAGACGGAGTGTTCTATCTTGCAATTTCGCTGACGCTGAATTTGCTCTCGTACCGAACCTACACCGTCGGCAAGGGCGAAAACCTGTTGCTTTTGCTTGTATTGCTTGCTATACTCGCAGCTTCAATGGCGGCAACACTCTGCGTGGTGCGCAGAAACATCAAAAATGACAATTACTCGAAGAATAATGCAGGCAGTATATCGGCAAGCAGCATGATTTTTTCCGCTCTCGGCGTTCTTCTCGCGCCGTTTATCCTTACGGACAAATCGCAGGACGCGCCGCTTATGATAATTGCCTCAATTCTGTTGTTTCTCTCAGTTCTTATCGGAGTCGGAACTCTTAACCTGCTGAAGCTGCGCTATATTAATAGCAAATGATGAAATCACATTGGCAAATGCCATAACAAAAAAGCACTCTTTGGGGACGATGCGACGCCCATCAGAGTGCTTTTTTCATTACTTTAGTTTTCCATTGATTTCTTTCAGATTGACTGCAATATCACCCAGCGCGGCAAGGCCGAGGCAGGACAGATACGAGGTAATTGCACCGGCAATCCAGACAGCCAAAGCTGCGCCGAAGCTGAAGCTCCTTGAATATCCCGACACATAGCTGTAAGCAAGCTGCCCGGTCCTTACGCCTGCAACAATGCCGTAAATAAAGGTAATTACAAGACCGAAATAGAACAAAACCTTGGCAATTTTCTTAATGGTAGCACCAGGATTCTTAAACGGGTCGGACCAAAAGCCCTTCTTCGCAGAGCTGTCGGCTGAAAAAGCCTCGGAAACGGAAGATTTGTAATAGAACTCACCGTCTTTTTCAAAAATTGCGCCATCGTTTTTCAGCTTTTCAAATTCCTCGTCGCTGACCTCGCGGTACCAGCCGATTTGGTCGTTTGACGGAAAACCGGCGGCATAATCGTTTCCGGAATTATAAATACGCTTGCTCATAACATACCTCCATATTGCATTTATAATTTGATAGTACAATTAAAGGCAAATTCTGTCAACAAAAAATATCTCATTACGTTGACGGTCAGATTAAACTTTAGAATGCAGTATATGGTCGGGTTATGGCAGTAACGATTAGCAGAAGCGGTGCAACGGACAAGAAGCGCTTCTCGGCACAAAAAAAGACCGCTACGATTGTAGCGGTCTTTTGTGTTGGCATTGACCTATCTTCCCGGTCCGTCTCCAGACAAGTATTGTCGGCACTGGTGAGCTTAACTTCCGTGTTCGGAATGGGAACGGGTGGACCCTCACCGTTAAAAACACCAACTATTCAAGGGATTACACCCTCAAAACTGAACAGTGGAAGGATATGCAAGGCTGCCTGCATAACTGTAGGTCAAGCCCTCGGGCTATTAGTACCGATTGGCTGAACACATTACTGCGCTTACACCGTCGGCCTATCAACCATGTAGTCTACATGGACC
>JAZULF010000014.1:0-3609 GCA_045643645.1 Oscillospiraceae bacterium | reverse complement strand
ATCTGCTTTGCGCGTCCTTAGCGCTGCCTTCACTTATTACAATAATTAATTCAACAGGCTCAGAGTCGGAATTCCGACTCTGAGCCTGTTGAATTAATTATTGTAATAAGTGAAGGCAGCGCTAAGGACGCGCAAAGCAGATAATTACACGCATCAAACTATTATGTAATCCAAGTTGCTTTGCTCGAAGAGATTAATCCAGTTTTTGCCTATGCCGCTATCTGTAATTACCATGTCAAAATCTGAAAGATTTGAGAACATGCAGGGGCGCATTTTGCCAAATTTAGATGAGTCAACCAACAAAATCCTTGAAGACGAAGAGTTTATTGCCGCCTTCTTATACGGCAGCTCATACGGCTCGATGCATGAAAGTTTTCCCTTTGAAGTTACTCCTGCGGCTGCCATAAAGCACTTATTTATATTGAGTCTGGATATAAGCGCAACGCCCTCGGGAGAATCGAAAAGTTCGGTGTTTCTATGGTAAAATCCACCGCCGCAAATGAGAGAGATGTTGCTTCTATTCTGGCAGGCAACCATGGTGTTCAAGGTGTAACCCACAACCGTTATGGGAAAGTCCAGATTTAAGTGCTTGAGCATGCACTCAGTGGTTGAACCCGTATCTATAAGAATTATATCATTTGGCTCAATGAGCTTGCAGGCTTCCAAACCGATTGCTTCCTTACTGCTGGACATACTCTGTCTCTCATCGTGAATAAAATAGTCCTTCTTTATCTTAGAACCGTCCTGGTTGTCGTTCAGAATTGCTACACCATTGATAACAGTGGTGTATCCCTGTGCGGACAGCTCGTGCAGATCGCGGCGTATTGTCATATCCGATACACCGATTTCCGAGGCAAGCACGCTTATTGATTCACCAACTCTGTTTGCCAGAATGGAAAGAATGCTACTGATACGCTCGGGCTTGTTCTTCATAAATAAACCTTCTTTTTTTGAACGGTATTTAACAAAATACTCGTAATATTTTTAATTAATAACAAATTTAACACAGCCACCGATAAAATTCAATAGTGTTGAAGGAAGAATGTGCCTGAATTTTAACAAAATTTACGGACTGATAATGGTAAACCGGTGGAGAAATACGGGTGCAAAGCTAAATTGTGTATCTGAAAAGCGTTGAATTTCGCTTGATTTTGCAAAAATGTGCAGGTTGACAAATAGAAAAATGTTTTTGTTATACACAAGAACAAAAACGGCAAAAATGTTGAGATAGCAACAAAAATCGTTAATAATCACTGCTAATTAACAGCGAGGCAGGGCGCATGTTAAAAAAAATGTGGGTTTTGCACAAACAAAGAGACAAGAATTTAAAACTATTCACAAAAAATGTTTGGAATATTGACTCGAATTTTGCCTTATGTTAGCATATGTTGTAGGATGAACAAAAGTTATGGGTGAGTAGATAAACATTTTCACAAAAGCTGAAAGGATATATGACATTGAAGAAAGAAGAAGTATACGGACACATTGACCATACGCTCCTCAAGGCGTTTAGCACAACTCAGCAGATAGAGGCCATTGCAGAGGAGGCACTTAAATACGGCACCGCATCTATATGCATTCCGGCAAGCTTTGTTAATTACATTCACAATAAATATAAGGATGTCAATATATGCACCGTAATTGGCTTCCCCCTCGGATATTCCACCACTTCAATAAAGGCAGCCGAGGCAAAGCAGGCGATTGAAGACGGCGCAAATGAAATTGATATGGTAATAAACATCGGCTGGGCAAAGGAACATAAGTTTGATGCTGTTACCGAAGAGATAAAGGCTGTCAAAGCGGCGTGCGGGGACAAGATTCTCAAGGTTATAATTGAAACCTGCTATCTGACTGACGAGGAAAAAATCGCACTTTGCAAGTGCGTTTCGGATGCAAAGGCCGACTATATTAAGACCTCAACCGGCTTTGGCACCGGCGGAGCAACGCTTGAGGATGTAAAGCTCATGAAGGACAATGTTGCACCTCATGTAAAAGTAAAGGCGGCAGGCGGTATGAAGGCCAAGGCAGACCTCTTTGCATTCCTTGAGGCCGGTGCAGACAGACTCGGCACAAGCTCGGGCATAAAGCTTCTCAACGAATAAATTTTTGATGGTGATAACTGATGAGTAATCGTTTACTTCTTGAAGCTAAAAACATAATTAAGACTTTCCCGCCTACTGTAGCATTGAATGATGTTCACTTTTGCCTGAGACCCGGCGAAATCCACGGCCTGATGGGCGAGAACGGCTCGGGCAAGAGCACGATGTGCTCAATAGTTTCAGGCATTTATCCCTATGATTCAGGTGAACTCTTCCTGGAGGGTGAGCCGTATTGCCCTAAGAATATGATTGACGCAGCAGCCAAGGGCGTTTGCATGATTGTTCAGGAGCAGGGTACCTTTGCAAGCACAACCGTTGCGGAAAACATATTCATCGGAAAAGAAAAGCAGTTTCATAACGGCATAAGGCTGGATACGAAAAAAATGGCGAATGCCGCACAGAAGATTCTCGATGAGCTTCAGATGCAGCACATTGATGCCAGAATGACCTGCGGCAGACTTTCCTTTGAGGACAGAAAGCTTGTAGAGATAGCAAGAGCGATGTATTCAGACCCCAAGGTTCTGATAATCGATGAGACGACCAGCGCACTTTCCAAAAATGGCCGCGACATTCTCTACGGGCTGATGGAAAAGATGAAGTCAGAAAGCAAGTCCGTAATCTTTATCTCGCATGATATAGATGAGCTTATGGAAAAATGCGACTATCTGACGGTTTTCAGAGACGGCATTTACATTGACGAGGTGCCGAAGGAGAAATTCAATGCCAATCTGATAAAGCAGCTGATGGTTGGCAGAGAAATGGTCGGAGCATATTATCGCGAGGATTTTGAGCCGAGCCACGAGGACGAAGTTGTCCTCTCGGTTGAGCATATTACGCAGGGAATAGTTACTGATGTTTCGTTCGAGGCGTATAAGGGCGAGATACTCGGCATAGGCGGCCTGAACGAGTGCGGTATGCACGAGCTGGGCAAGCTGATATTCGGCCTTGAACCGCGCACGATAGGCGTTACCAAGTATCAGGGCGATATTGAGTTCAAAAATCCGACTGCCGCAATGAAGCTGGGTATTGGCTACATTTCCAAGGACCGCGACAAAGAAGCAATTCTTACAGCAGGAAGTATTCGTGATAACATTTGTCTCCCGTCCCTGAGCAAGCTGCAGAAGGGTATATTCATCACGGATAAGAGAGAGAAGGAGTTTACGAATTCCTACATAAATACACTCGAAATTAAAACCAGCGGAATGGAACAGCTTTGTATGCATCTGTCCGGCGGCAACAAGCAGAAGGTCGTTATTGCGAAATGGGTGGGCTTCGATGCCTCCGTTCTGATAATGGACTGCCCCACCAGAGGCATAGACATCGGCGTTAAAGCAGAGATTTACCGCATCATGGAAAAGATGAAGGCAGACGGCAGAACCATAATCCTGATTTCCGAGGAGCTGCCTGAGCTGATAGGTATGAGCGACAGACTGCTTATCATGAAGGACGGCAAAATCACAAAAGAGTTCCAGAGAAGCAAAGAGCTGTCCGACAGAGATATTATTAATTA
>JAZULF010000013.1:0-2070 GCA_045643645.1 Oscillospiraceae bacterium | reverse complement strand
AGAGCGCCGAGGTAATAGTAAAGACTTCTGCGGCTTGTGACATTCTGAATAAGGCTGCCGCCGCCGCAAATGAACATATCGGCGCCCTTCAGCGCGCGGCTGATTGCGGCAAAATCAAAGGTATGCACTGCGCTGACATTGTGCTTGAGTGCGGTTTCTTCGGGCTTTCGCGTGATTACGCAGATATCCAGATTATCATTTGTGCTTCTAAGCTGCGCAATGATTACCTTCAGCAGCGTTTCGTCACCGAGGTTGTCCGCGCCGTACGCTCCGCAGATGACAATGCTGCGGCAAGGGGTATTCGATTTTCGCTTACTTGTGTTCAATCTTGCGCTGCCCCTTGAAAATAGTATCAATGTAATATAATATAACATTATACAATTCCAAATACCCGAGGTCAAGGAAATTGACCGAATTGAGAGGCAACAATGACAAGGCTTTACATCATCCGTCACGCTGAAGCGGAGGGCAATCTTTACCGCATTGCGCAGGGTCAGCTGGACAGAACATTAACCGCGAAGGGCATGCTGCAGGTTGACGCGCTTGCCGAGCGTTTTAAGGATATAAAAATCGATGCGCTTTACTCAAGCGACCTGCGCCGCGCAAAGCAGACGGCAGGCGCGATACTGAAGTATCACGGGCTTGAGCATAAGACCGATGCGCGTCTGCGTGAGATAAATGTCGGCATCTACGAGGGTATGAGCTTCGGCAATATGAAGAAGTGCGACCCCGAGAGTATGTATCTTTTTTACAACGACCCCGACAACTGGCGCGGTGAGGGTGCGGAAACCTTTGCCGAATGCACCGAGCGAGTGCTTGGCGCGGTGCGCGATATTGCTGAGGCAAACGACGGCAAGACCGTTGCGATTGTCAGCCACGGCATGGTAATCCGCTCGCTGTTAGCGCGCGTTATGAATATCGAAAGCGCGAACATTCACAAGGTCGCGCACGCCGACAACACGGCGGTATCCCTGCTCAATTACGAAAACGGCAAATTCTCCGTAGAGTTTTTCAATGATAATTCGCATCTGCCCGAGGGACTTTCCGTTGCAAAGACCACAAGCGGCACTCACGAGGTATCAGACGGGGGCAACACATTGAATCTCAGCTACGAGCCCTTTGACCCGCGCCTTGACCCCGAAACCTATATGGCATATTACGAAAGCGCATGGCTTGCCGCGCACGGCAACCTCAACGGCTACTCGGCAGATTTCTTCCTGCAGTCTGCACAGCGCCGCATTGAGCGCGACCCCGAGTCGATTGTCGGCGTTTACAATGAAGATGAGCTTATCGGTATTCTTGAGCTTGACAGCGAAAAGGGCAGGCACGCGGACTACGGCTGGATAAGCCTTGTCTGCCTCAAGGAAGAATACCGCGGCAAGGGACTCGGCATTCAGCCCGTCGGCTACGCGGTAAACTACTATCAGTGCCTCGGCAGAAGAGCGCTCAGGCTTCATGTTTCGTCCGAAAACAAGCACGCGCTCGGCTTCTATGAGCATTACGGCTTCAAGCGTTTGAGCGAGGAATCGGGTGCGGGCGCGCCGCTCTATCTTATGGAAAAGAAAATCAGGTAACTAATATGTGGATGGAAAACGCAAGAGTTAAAAAGCTCGAAACGCAGGGACGGCGGGTAATCGCGGTCTCCGATATCCACGCCAATCTGCCGTACTTAAAGGCGCTGCTCAACAAGGTCGGCTTTTGCGCTGACGATATTCTCATCATCGCCGGCGACTTTCTCGAAAAGGGCGAGCATAGCCTTGAAACCCTGCGCTATATAATGCGCCTTTGCGAAAAGGGCAACTGCTTTGCTCTGTGCGGCAATTGCGACGGCTGGTCCGACGCGGTTGACGCAAACCTCGATTTCTGGGCGGACAAAATGGTGCATTATATGCTCTACCGCGGCGGCGGTCTGCTGTGGGATATGCTCGTCGAAATGGGCATTACCGTTACGCCCGGGCTTGATTTTCCTGCTTGTGTGCCTGCGCTGCGTGAGCGATTTGATGCCGAGTGGAGCTTTATCCGCTCGCTGCCGCACATAATCGAAACCGAGCGCTGCATTTTCGTTCACGG
>JAZULF010000012.1:0-4365 GCA_045643645.1 Oscillospiraceae bacterium | reverse complement strand
GGAGCGCTCGGCGGTATGTACTGGCAGCGGGAGATTGAAAGAAAAGCATATGACTTCGGGCATGACTACAAAGCACCTGCACAGCTCGTGGGAGATTTTCTCGCACACAGACCGAGCACGGAGCATAGGAGCGTAAAGCCCAGTTATATCCCCGGCGTTCACTACTGCGACATACATGAGATTATGCCCGCGAGGATAACGTCGGTGCTGGAAAACGCACTTCCCGAGCTCGGCAAAAAGCTTCGCGGCTTTGACGACGGCGACGCAGTCATGACCTGCCCCGAAACCCGCTCGTCATCTCCCGTCCGTATCATCCGAAACGAAAACCGCGTTTCCGAGGTCGCGGGGCTCTATCCCTGCGGAGAGGGCGCGGGCTATGCGGGAGGCATAACATCTGCCGCCGTTGACGGTATGAGAAGCGCGGAAGCGCTCATGGCAGAGCTGAGCTGATAGCAGTAAAAATGCATAAAAAATCGCGCAATATTTGTTGATAACAGCAAAAACAAGCCCTTTTAAGTTAAAATTGCACTTTAGGATGTTTACAAAATCACCTGAATGTGATTAAATTAGTAAGGTTAAATATATGTAGAGCAATGCTCTGCAAAAACAGGAGGAAAAATATAAATGGTTAGATTTGCCGACAGACTGACCCTTCTTAAGGGTTCTGCAATCCGCGAGCTGCTTGCACTTGCAAACAAGCCCGAAATTCTTTCTTTCGCAGGCGGTATGCCCGCACCCGAACTCTTCCCCGTTGATAAGATTAAGGCTGCTACCGAGGCAGTTCTCAACGAGCAGGGCGAAGTAGCACTTCAGTACTCCAGCACCAACGGTTTCGAGCACTTCCGCCAGCAGATTGCTGACCGCATGGAAGCAAAGCTCCAGATTAAGACCACCGCTGACAACATCATGGTAACTTCCGGTTCCCAGCAGGGTCTTGACTTCTCCGCACGCGTATTCGTCAACCCCGGCGACACCATCATCATTGAGAGCTCGTCCTACCTCGGCGCACTGAACGCATTCAAGGCTTGCGAGCCCAACTTCGTTGCTATCCCCACCGATGAGAACGGTATGATTATGGAAGAACTCGAGAAGGTTCTTGCAACTGACGACAAGGTCAAGATGATTTATGTTATTCCCGACTTCCAGAATCCCTCCGGCCGCACCTGGCCCATGGAGCGCCGCGTTAAGTTCATGGAAATCGTTAACAAGTACGAGATTCCCGTTATCGAAGATAACCCCTACGGCGAGCTCCGCTTCGAAGGCGAGTACCTGCCCGCACTCAAGAGCATGGATACCAAGGGCCTCGTAGTATTCCTCGGCACCTTCTCCAAGATTTTTGCTCCCGGCTACCGTCTTGGTTGGGTCTGCGCTGACGGCGAAGTTCTCAAGAAGTACAACTTCCTTGCACAGGCAGCTTCTCTGCAGCCCTCCACCGACGCACAGCTCGTTTGCTCCAAGTTCATCGATATGTTCGACCTCGACGAGCATGTTGCAACCATCAAGGCAAACTATGCAAAGCGCCGCGACGCAATGATTAACACCATGGAACGCGAGTTCCCCCCCGAGGCAAAGTTCACTCACCCCAACGGCGGCCTGTTCACCTGGGTTGAGCTTCCCGACTACATCGACACCAAGGTTATGGCTGACGAGTGCCTGAAGCAGAATGTTGCATATGTTCCCGGCGAGGGCTTCTTCCCCAACGGCGAGCAGAAGAACTGCCTGCGTCTGAACTACTCCAAGCTCAGCGAGGAAGAAATCGAAAGAGGCATGGTCATCCTGGCAAATGTCATCAAGGCAAACCTCAAGAAGTAATTTCTACATAAAAAAACAGGTCAGACAGTGTCTGACCTGTTTTTTTACGCTTTTATGCGGCGAATTTCAAAAAAAGTTTAGACATTTTGCAATAAAGTGTTGCAATTTCTGAAACTGTGATATATTATTAACATGCAAATACAAAGACTGCGTCCCCCCGCGGTCGCCTCCCGGAGTCCCAGAACTTCGGGAGGTACTTTTTTCTTGTCAATAATTCTGCCGTATGGTAAAATAATCGCATCATTTTTTGTTGAGGTTATTAATATGGAAATCGGAATAAAAGGCAGAGAAGAAACCGTCGTCGTACCCGAAAACACCGCAAAGGCAATATGCTCGGGCGAGCTTGATGTATTCGCAACACCCAGCATGATAGGTCTTATGGAAAAGACCGCAAAGGAATCCGTCGCTCCCTATCTCGAGGAGGGTCAGGGCACCGTCGGCACACTTGTCAATGTTACCCACGATGCGGCAACCCCCATCGGAATGAAGGTATGGGCAGAGTCCGAGCTTATCGAGATTGACCGCCGCAGACTCGTCTTCGAGGTAAAGGCATATGATGAGTGCGGCCTCATCGGCAAGGGCATCCACGAGCGTTTTATAATCCAGAACGATAAGTTCATTGCAAAGGCAAATGCCAAGGCGGTAAAGTGATGAAAAAGTTTGTTGTTTTAATCGGCAATTACGGCTCGGGCAAGACCGAGATTGCAATCAACCTTGCGGTCAAATCCGCGGAAAAGGGACTTAATACGCTGGTCATCGACCTTGATAAGGTAAACGATTACTTCCGAATGTCCGACCGCGTTGATGTGCTCAAGGAAAACAAGGTAAACCTCGTATCCCCGACCTTTGCAGGTCAGGGCGTAACACCCAGCAATATGTCCGCTGCAGTCGCATCCGCATTTGCAGGCGATTGGGATTTGTGCATCTTCGATGTCGGCGGCGATGCCGCAGGCGCAATGTCGCTCGGCCGTTACTACACTGACTTTATGGCGCTTGAGCCCGGTCAGCTTGAGGTTTACGACATTGTCAATGTCTTCAGACCCATGTCCGAAACTCCCGAGAAGATTCTCAAGCTCAAGGAGGATATGGAATCCTTTGCACGCCTGAAGGTTACAGCCTTTGTCAATAACTCAAACCTTCTCAATTACGCAAGCGCAGACGATATCCGCGCAGGCTACGATGTACTGAAGGAAACAAGCGAAATGACGGGCATTCCCATTGCGCATACAACGGGCCGTACGATTTTCGTTGAGGAGTTTCTCAAGGACGGCAGAGACCCGAAGTTTATCGGTGAGCCTATCGGACTCGAAACCTATATGCACAGGTCATGGGAGGCCTTCACCAAGCTCGGTTTATAAGATAATTAAAATCCGCAGTGATTTCACTGCGGATTTTTTTTATCCCTCCATGATGTGAAGGCTTTTAATTTCACTGTTTTCAATGTGGCTCTGAATGTCAAAGGCGTGCGGCTCAAGATAATCCCAGCTGCCGCAGGTGAGGTGCTGCGCCTTGAGCTCCTTTACAACCTCGGCGCAAATATCCTCAATGACCGCTGCCTTGAGCTTAGTGCCGTCAGCGGAATTGTCGGCGGTTAGCAGAAATTCGAGCGCATCGGCAAGCGGGGAAAGCCTTTCAAGTCCGCGCATTCCGCGCAGCAGCCACTTGTAGTACGGCGCATGCTCTCGGTTGAGAAGATACACGGCCTCGGCGGCATTTTTGACAAACTCATTGAGCGCAAGCATAGCAGCGCCATCTTCGCCGTGCTTTAAGCAGCGCGAATAGTTGTACTGTCCCGCCTGCGCCATAAATATCACCCTCGCAGCGAGCTTCTTCTTGCGCACATCCTCGGGCATGCCGTGCTTAATCTCCTCGCGTATGCGTGAAAATTCGCCCAGGTCATCGCGGAAAACCTCGCCGTTTGTTGCCTCTGCCAAGGCGCTTGACGGCAGATAAAGCCACTGCTGCCATTCAGTGGGGGCAGAGGGTAACCCCGTGTATCTACGGTAAAAATCACTTGTGCGGATAACGCCCGTGCCTGCGTTGCCGAGTGCAGAGCGCGCACCCTCGGGGTGTCCGCACAGCTCGTGATAGGCGCGGTTGAGCTTTATGCCGATTGCATCGTCATCCTCATCGGTGAGGAAAAGGCAGAAGCCGCGCTCAAAATCGTGGTCGCGCGAAAGCTCGTCATCAAATCCGAAGCACTGCGAGCCGCGACCTGCAAGACCGACGGCAATGCGGCTTTCGTATTCGGGAAAGCGGCTGCAAATCAGCTCGGCACCCTGCTCAATATATAGCTTTTTAGCCTCGTCAAGACCTCGCATAGTACTCATTCAACCTCGCTTTAAGCTCGCGCGCGTAAAGGAAAAATCCGAAATACTCGAAGGTCGGCAGACACTTCGAAACATTAAATGCGTAGTAGGAGTTGTGCGGAAGCTCGGGGGAGGAAAGATACGCAAAGGCATCGTCAAGCATTTGCTCAACCTTGTCCTCAAGCTCCATTTTGCCGTAAAGCTCGGCGAGATTGCAGCAGGTAACCGCAAGCTCGTTTTCGGG
>JAZULF010000011.1:0-1543 GCA_045643645.1 Oscillospiraceae bacterium | reverse complement strand
GCGGAAACCGTTACAACCGCAGAGGGCAAATCTCAGAAGGCTGTTGTGCATTGGGCAGAAAAGGGAAACAAGCCAATGATACTCAATGTTGCCCGAAGCAAATCCATTCAGAAGGTTGCCGGCAGCCCGTTCTTTGAAGATTGGGCAGGCGTAAAGGTGCAGCTCTACATTGAGAACAATATCAAGGCTTTTGGTGAGGTTGTTTCCGCTGTCCGTGTTCGCAACTTCAAGCCGAAGATTTCAACAATCAAGTGCGAGATTTGCGGAAAAACCATCAACGGCGCATACGGAATGAATGCGGAGCAGATGGCAGAATACACCAAGAAGCAGTACGGCAAAAAACTGTGTGCAGAGTGTGCAACCAAGCTCAAGGCGGCTGCACAGAACGAGGTAACAAATGAAACTGACACCGAGTAACTACTACTCAACCGAAGCAAATAACGCTTATTGGTCTGCATCGCTTATTAAATCAATGCTTCAATGCCCTGCGGCTGCGTTGGCTGAGATGCGCGGAGAGTGGACAAGACCCGATAGCTCCGCACTAATGGTCGGCAGTTATGTTGATGCATATTTTGAGGGAACGCTTGACAATTTCAAAGCAGAACACCCCGAAATATTCAAGCGCGATGGCTCACTCAAATCTGACTACACAAAAGCAAACGAAATGATTGACCGCGCAGCATCTGACCCCGTATTTATGGAGTTTATGCAGGGCGATAAACAGAAAATTGTAACCGGCAACATCTTCGGCTTTCCATTCAAGGCTAAGCTCGATGTGTTCAACGGTGAGCGCATTGTTGACCTCAAAACCGCAAAGGATATGAAGCCGATTTACAAAGCAGGGCAAGGCAGACTGAGTTTTGCTGAAGCGTGGCATTGGACTCTGCAAATGGCAATCTATCAGCGCCTTGAAGGTCATAATCTGCCGTGTTATCTCGCGGTAATAACCAAAGAAACGCCGCCGGACATTGAGATTGTGGAAATACCTCAAAGCACAATGGACACCGAAATGCAGATACTTGAACAGCAGATTACATACTTCGATGCGATGAAGCAGGGAGTTATTGAGCCGGACAGATGCGGAAACTGCGCATACTGCCGAGCCACAAAGAAGCTGAATGCGCCTAAATCACTTGAATTTTTTACGGAGGAAATAATTTATGAATAAAGTAATCATAATGGGCAGACTCGCAAGAGATTGTGAGCTGCGCACAACCAATACCGGCAAAGATGTTGCAAACTTCACCGTTGCGGTTGACCGCAGAGCCAAAAAGGGCGAGGACAAGCAGGCAGACTTCATTGATTGCGTGGCTTGGGGGCAGAGCGCAGTATTTGTCAATCAGTATTTTCACAAAGGCGATGGCATCGCGCTTGAGGGCAGGCTTGAGTGTCGGAAGTGGCAGGACAAGGATGGTAACAACCGCTATCCGTGGGAAGTTATCGCGGAGCAGATTTATTTCCCCATAAGCAACGGCAAGAGAACTGAGCAGAGCGAAACCGCCGAGCCTACATTCACCGAACTGCCCGAAGGTGCAGACGGTGA
>JAZULF010000010.1:0-5206 GCA_045643645.1 Oscillospiraceae bacterium | reverse complement strand
TAGAAGGTTTGCCATGTTGAATCAGCAGGCACGGGTCTTTCGTAAGCACTCCAGAAATCGTCTGCGGTACTGCCGCCCTTGGCAATAAGAATGGGGTTATTGCCGGCTTGTGTCCACGAACCTGTGCCGTTCTGTATGAAGATATAGTAGCCGCCGGTATAACCGGCACCTTCTATTGCCGAAACAGCATTTGCTGCCATTTCCTGAGCCTGCTCAGCTGTCATATAAGAATTGGTTGCTGAGTCATACAAGCACCAGAATGCCTGATTGGGCCACTGTGTACCCGTTCTGCCAAGAATTGTGTTTGTAAAATATGTGGGAACTGCGCCGTTTGTAGTATCTACAGTTAAAGACCAGTCAAGATTTACAGCCGCATTGCCGTCCGCGTCCTCACCGATTATATACACACTGTTAACATAGTCACCGCCGGCTTTTTTAGAAGCCGTATAGGTGCCGACTCCTACCTGACCGGTTGAAACACCGTCACCGTACGGAGATGTAAGTATACCTTCGTTTTTGGTGTTGGCATTGCCTGCAGTAGTGTAGGTAATATTGTATTCTTCTATGGGAGTACCTGCCGGGAAGGTATACGGCAGAGTGGTTTGCAAGCTGCCTGTACCTGTGTTCGGGTTAGGCGTAATGGTCACCGTGCCGGTAAACGGCTGACCGTTCAGTTTATCGCTGAGAGTCCAGCCACTCAAGTCAATCTTGTTGCCCTCCTGACCGTGGTTAACACGAATCTTCCATGATATCTGTCCGTTTTCCATAGTGCCGGACTTAAGAATCAGATACTTAGTGAACTTATCGGTTACAGTGTCAGCCGCTTCAACGGTTTGACCTATGGAGTCTACCGATGTAGCCTTTACGGTGTTGGTTGCTTCGAGGTATTCGTTATATCTGCTCGGAATCGTAGCATTTGTTGCTGCGGAATAAGTAATCTTATAGCTGCTGTTGGGATTGAGTGCCGGCAGCTTAATATCGCCGTTATCAAGCTCAATGTAGGAAACGGTGTGACCGTCCTGGTCAACAATGGTATATGCGCTGGTTCTGTTGACATTAGTCATTATGTCTTCAACAGTGACGGGACCGCTGGTGCCCTCAACAGAGGATACTAATATCTCATAGTCCAATGTACCGTTAATAGGCGCAACATTCTTGGATGTTTTCTCAACACTCAAATCGCCGTTTGCGGGTCTGACATGAAGTGTAACAGAATCAAAGAACGGAAGTGAAATGTCATCGCCCTCATGGGCATTCATTGCATTGACAGAGGATTCAAATGCAATATGACCGTTTATCTTTGAGCCGTTTGCATTCTTGGTTACATATTCATTGTTAAAGGCAATTGTAATGTTGCCATCGATGCCGATATTGTAAGTACCGACTGTTGCACCGCTACCGTCAATAACATTACCGCTGTCAGCCTTTGTAATAACGATATTTCCGGGCACATGGTAGACAACTGTATCATTGCCTGCACTCAGGGTGTTTGCGGGGATTTCGTAGCTTATATCAAATCGCAGCTCGTCATTGACCTTGACATTGTTATCAATAATGCTTTCCCAATATGTCGAGCCTGCCTCGCGGCGCTGCATATTGACCGTGGTAATAAACGCAGTCAAATCAATATCGCTTGCAGCCGCCGGTGCTTTTGCCGGCGCCTTTTTAAGTGCAGCCTTCTTAGGCATACTGCCGGACTTGTCGGTTGAAACAAGGAATGCCTCAGCTGTGTTGAAATCAGAAGTATTCTCAGTTTCTTCTGCCTTATCCTGCTTAACTTCCTTATCCTCTTCGTCCTTGACATCGACGAAGCAGCAATCGTCATGGATATGCTCAACAACCTCGAGCTGACCGCAAATCAGCTTGCCGTTTTCGTCATAGCACTCGTCAGAATGCTTGTGCAGAATTGCGGTATTGTCGCAGATAAGAACCTGCTCGACCTCGTAGCAGTCGTCGGTATGGGTGTGCTCCTCACCCTCCTCGAGGGGGCATACAAGAGTTTTTACCTCTTTGTAGCAATCGGGAGTGTGCTTATGTGCACGAATCTCAGGCAGAGTGCAGACCAGATTGCCGTCTTTATCATAGCAGTCATCGTTATGGGTATGCACAACGAAGTCCGCAAGACCGCAAATCAGTACGCCGTCCTTATCATAGCATGCATCGACATGCTGATGGACGCTTATCGGGCACTCAAGTGCCTTGTCATTTGACATTGTGATAGCAGGAAGGATAAGCGCATAGGTGGTGCAGAATACAACCACACCTGCTAACGCGCTGACAACCTTATGCCAGTTTTTGCGTTTCTTATTCTTTTTAAGATACTCTTTTTCTCTTGCCAAAGAATTTTCTTCCATTAGCTTATCCTCCTTTGCTTAGATTTCAGTTAATTCTTACGCAGCGCACTGCGCATCGGCTCTGACCGCCGGTATTGCAGGTGAACAGGCTCAAATCCCAGTCGCCCGAGACCATATCCTCAACCTGCGTGGGCTGCAGCGTTTCTACATTATCGACAATGTAGTGGTAAACCGTGCCCTCGGTATTTTTGAAGTACACATCCGCGCCCGGCTCGATGTACTTAATCGGGCTGAAGTGCTTTGCGTAGTTATGTCCGCAGATTACCAAATCGTCAGTATAATACGAGCCGGTATAGCGGCAAGGTGCAATTCTCAATCCGTCATAGCTCCATTCGCTCATTACGGGCAAGACCAAATCGAGCGACGGAATGGTGAGCGTTCCTATATAAAGGTTTCCGTCAATGTCAATCGTCGGCATTTCGGAGTTTATCTCGGGATAAATCGGCCCTTTGCCGGGGATTACAGCTTCAAGCTCATCAACTATGTTCTGAGCCGCTCTATTTGCCCGCTCGGCATCCCATCGATTGTACAGTGTAAGTGCCAGTGCTCCAATCAGCAGAAGTATGCCGATTACAATCCAGCCTCTCCCCACCTTTTTGTTCCGTTCAGCCTTCTGCATTTCTTCTCTTGGTCCAGCCTAAAGCTATAAACAGCAGTCCGCAGAATGCCATCAGAGGAACGGGCCACCAAAGCTGACCGGTCTGCGGCAGATTCGGTGAAGACGGCGGCGGTGTAGGTGTCGGAATGGGCGAAACCTCTTTTACGGTTCCCGCCTTCGGGGTGGCATCTACATCATATACATACGAATCATCCTCGGTGAGAGGTATTGATACGATAAACGGATTAAGAACGGTGTAGTTCCCGGCAGGCTCAGACTGCACAATCATGTACACGCCGATAGCAAGGTCGGAGAACACGGCTGTGCCGTTCTCTGACACCTTGACCTCGGTACCGTTCAGGCGGTGATTCATTGAATAATCAGCAAGATTTACTGCAAGTGAAGTATCGCTCAGGTCACCGAGCTCAAACTCACAATCTGCAAAATCGTCTGTATATTCAAAGGTGAAGTTGCCGTCGTCAAGCTGCACATACGCAACCTTATATATCATAAGGCTGCCGCCGCCGACGGTTTTACCGCTTTCTGTGTCCTTAACGGTAACCGTGACGGAGCCTTTTCTATTCAGTTCAGGAAGCTCATTAGCCGCAAATGCAGTGATACTGACAGTGCATACAAGCATCAGCACCAAAAGCAAAGAGATTAACTTTTTGCAGCTTTTCACTTCATTCACCTCTTTTTCTTTTTTCCCGTAGTTACCATCAAACGAACAAGCAAGAAGAACAGTATCGGCGCTGCTATTGCAGGAGCAACATCGAGCGGCTCGATACGGACCGCATCAGCGGTAATCAATGCCGCGAGGCCGTTGGTCGTTTCAACTCTGTGGCCTCTGACAAGCAGCCTGTGGCTGTTAATGCCATAGGGCGTGCAGGTTACGAGGGTACAGTAGTCCTTGCCCTCCTCGATTTTCAGTGCATCGGTTTCACCCGGAAGGACAATCAGAATCTGGTCTACCTCATAGGTGAGTACCTCATCGAGGACTCTTATCATAAATTCATCACCGACAACAAGCTTGTCTATATCCGTAAACAGCTTGGCTGACGGAAGCCCGCGGTGTCCCGAAAGGACACAGTGGCTGCTTTCACCGCCGACGGGAAGTGATGTACCGCAAAGGTGACCAACCGCAATCTGCAGTACATTTTCCTCGGTGCCGTGGTAGATAGGCAGCGTGCAGCGGATTTTGGGGATTTCTATATATCCCATTATGCCCAGTCCGCTGACATCCAGAAGCTCGTCATACTCGGCCTGCTCTTCATCGTTGAGAGTCAGGTGAAAGTATTGGCCTGCAAGCTTTTTATTGTAGCCTACGGCTGCGTTCCATACCTCTTCGTAATCTTCTTCATCGAGGTTTTCAACGCTTTCGACATAGCTTGCTATTGCTCTGGATTGGTGGAACGAGTTCCAGTAATTGCTGACGGTAGGATACAACAGTAAGGACAGCCCTACACAAAAAATCACAGCTAATATAATTGTTGATGTACGATTTTTCATAAAGGGTTCTCCTCACTGCTGTATGTCGGGGAGAAAGCTCCCCGACTACAGCAGGATTGGTTAGATTAATTTAATCTGTAAGTAAAGGCTGATTACTCAGCAGTGCCCATGCGCTTCTTGGTTACGAAGAGAACAGCTGCTGCGAGAACCAGTGCGCCGCCAACTGCGTAGAAGATGGTGGTACCGATGCCGCCGGTTTCAGGCAGCTCGGAACCCTTCTGGTTGACGATGTCGGAGGACAGAGTGCCGGTGGTGCTGGTGATTACTTCACCGGTAAGTCCGTCACCACTCAGGCTTACAAATGCAGTGCCTTCGCCGTTCCATACGATTTCATGGTTTGCGGTAACAGTGAACTCTACATCAGCCATGGTGTTGTAGCCGTTGGGGGTTACGGTCTCGACGAGCTTGTATTCGCCGTCGTCAAGGCCCTTCCAGCTTGCGGTGAAGCTGTCGCCGTTTGCTGCTGCAACGCAAGTGCCCTGGGAAACCCATGCGCCATTAACATTCTTGAACAGTTCGAAGGTTGCGCCTTCAAGAGGATTGCCAGCCTGGTCAACCTTGTTTACAACTACTTTGTAGGTGAATACGATAACAATATCTTCAGGAGTATTACCGGTATTGTTGTCGCCTTCACCGGAATCATTGGGATTGTTTGAGTACTCGAGGTAAACCTTGTTGGGGTTGCCTTCTGCACCGATAACTGCATTCTCGTTCAGTTCTAAGTCGGAGGCCAAGCGGTCTTAGG
>JAZULF010000009.1:0-8916 GCA_045643645.1 Oscillospiraceae bacterium | reverse complement strand
CGGCGTTATCGCAGCACTCGTATGGAAGTTCCTCGAGGGCAAGGAAGCATAAGAATAACAACAAAAATACCCGTTCATCGAAAGATGAACGGGTATTTTTTAATCCACTTTTACGATGTTTCGCATAATTTCGGGCGCAAGCTTCACCACTTTGCGGTCGTAGGTTATCAAACCGTTGACCTCATCCTCCACATCTGTCAGTTGAGTGTATACCGCTGCGGCAAGTCCCTGCTCGTATGCGGGACGGATTTCGTCACTGTAAAGCTTCTCGAGCGCCTTCTTCAGCGCCTTTTCGGATTTGAAGCGCTTGTAGCCAAAATTTTTGGCGTTGAAGCAATGACCCTCGCAGCGCATATTGTAGCCGCCGAACTCGGAAAGCAGCACCGCTCTGCTGAGCTTGTCGGGCTTGAAGACATACTTCCTGAAGTAGACATGCAGACTCTTGGTGTCGCCGATTTTCTGGTCGTGCCAGCCTGAAGCGTGGTCAACCGTGCGTGTGGGGTCCATAACCCTGATTTTTTCTGCAATTCGCGCTGCGTCAAACTGACCCCAGCCCTCATTGAAGGGAACCCACATTGCAATGCAGGGGCAGTTATAAAGAAGCTCAATCATCTCGTTGAGCTCGGTTTCGTAGCGCGCTCTGCCCTCCATATCATCGCGGGCAAACAGCTTGTAGTTTCTGTCGCTGAGGTGAATACCCGTGACAAGGGGAGTGGTAATGATTGCGGGATTGTACTCGCCACCGCCGTTAATCATATCCTGCCATACGAGCATGCCGAGTCTGTCGCAGTGATAGTACCAGCGCAGAGGCTCAATCTTGATGTGCTTGCGCAGCATATTGAAGCCCATATCCTTGGCGGTCTGAATGTCGAATATCATAGCCTCGTCACTCGGTGCGGTGTACATGCCGTCGGACCAGTAGCCCTGGTCAAGCAGACCGTTGTGGAAATACGGCTTGCCGTTGAGAAACAGCCGCTTTACGCCCTTGCTGTCAGCCTCAACGGAGAACTTGCGCATTGCAAAATAGCTATCTACCTTGTCATCGCCGTATCTGACGGTGAAATCGTAGAGCTTGGGATTTTCGGGAGTCCAGGGCTCAAAATCGGGAACGGGAATGGTTGCGGGCAGGGGATACATGTTGCCCTCGAAGATTGCAAAGCCCTTCTTTTCGCCGACGGTTTCGGCGGAAACCTGAACGCAGGCGTTATCGAAATCGGGGGTAATCTTCAGGTTTTTGATGCAGGCATCGGGTACGCACTCGGCCCATACTGTCTGCCATATGCCGCTTTGCGCGGTGTACCATATTCCGCCGCGCGCGGTTTTCTGCTTGCCGCGGGAGTGGTAGCCTGTGTCGGATATATCCCGGACACTAACGGAAATCTCGTTAACACCCTTGTGCAGGAAACCCGTTGCGTCAAATTCAAAGGGGAGATAGCCGCCGATGTGCCGCCATGCGCGCAGACCGTTGATATAAACGGTGCAGGATTGGTCAACCGCGCCGAAGTGCAGCAGAATTCTGCCCTTGTGTTCGGGACGCTCCCACTGTCTGCGGTACCACAGATATTCGTCGGGCTTGAGCGAGCGTCCGACGCCTGAAAGCTCACACTCGGGTGAGAAGGGGACTAATATTTTGCCGTCCCATTTCTCGGGCTGCTTTTCACCTGCTGCGGTGATTGCGTAATCCCACTCGCCGTTGAGATTGATATAAGAGTCGCGCCGCATCTGCGGACGGGGATATTCGGGCAGAACATTGTTTTTGTCGAGCTTTTCGCCCCAAGAGGTCAGCATGGTTTTTCCTCCCTATATTTATAATGTATATGATATTTGATTATACAGCATTTATCCCTTTTTGATAAGCCCTAAATTTGCAATCTGCGCTGAGGATACGGGCAATAATGGGGAAACGGGAATACAGTGGCTGATTATGCACTGTTTTCCATACAATTGTTAATCATTTGTCAGGAAAACCGCCTTTAATTGACAAAAATCGAGTCATTGAATGTAGACACCATACATAGTTTATGGTATATTTAAGTTTGTCATAAAATAGAGAGGTGATGCAAATGCCCTATAAGTTCCGTGGCGGCGTACATCCCAATTATATGAAGGCACCGGAAGAACCGGTCGTCGTCGTAACCCCGCCGCCCCAGGTCGTTGTTCCGATGGCACAGCACATCGGCGCACCCTGCCAGCCGCTGGTAGCGGTCGGTGATTATGTAACAATGGGTCAGAAAATCGGCGAAAATCCCGCCCCTGTTTCCGCTCCTGTTCATTCTCCCGTATCTGGCAAGGTAATCAAAGTTGAGCCCAGACCCCATCCCCTGGGCGATATGATTATGGCAGTCGTAATCGAAAACGACTACCAGGATACCCCCTGCACCGATATGGCTCCTCTTACCGAAGAAGAGCTCAAGGACCCCGAAGCCATCCTCACCCGTCTGCGTGAGGCAGGTATCGTCGGTATGGGCGGTGCAATGTTCCCGACCGCGTTCAAAATCCGTGGCGGTCTCGGCAAGGTTGATACTCTCATCGTAAACGGTGCAGAGTGCGAGCCTTACCTCAATGGTGACCACTGGACCATGCGTCTGCACCCCGAAGAGCTGCTCAAGGGTATTGAGCTTGCTCGCATTGCAAGCGGACTGGACAAGGCATACTACGGCATTGAGAAGAACAAGATGGATGCCATCGAGCTTCTCAACTCCAAGAATCCTGCTCAGTACGGCGTTGAAATCGTTCCCGAAGAGGTAAAGTACCCCCAGGGCGCAGAGAAGATGCAGATTAAGGTCATCACCAACCGCGAGGTCAAGCCCGGCGGTCTGCCCTCCGGTGTCGGCTGCAATGTAATCAGCACCCAGACTGCATACGCAATCTACAAGGCATGCTATCTTGGCATCCCCTGCATTGACCGTATCCTCACAGTCGGCGGCTCCGCAGTCAACAAGCCCTACAATCTCCAGTGCCGTATCGGTACTCCCTTCAGCTACATTGCAGAGCAGTGCGGCGGCTTCATCAAGACCCCCAAGAAGATAGTTCTCGGCGGACCTATGATGGGCCTCATCGCAACCAGCCTCGATGCTGTTAACATTAAGGGTACCGCAGGCATCCTGTTCTTCACTGAAGAAGAGGACAAGACAGTTGAAAATCCGACCTGTATCCGCTGCGGTAAGTGCATTACCGTTTGCCCGATGGGTCTTGAGCCTGTCTACATGTATATGTACTTCAAGAAGGGTGACTTCGAGAATATGAAGAAGTACCACATTCTTGACTGCTTCGAGTGCGGAAGCTGCTCCTACAACTGCCCCGGCAGAATGCCGCTTACCCACTCCTTTAAGACTGCCAAGCTCATGTTTGCCAAGAAGGCAGCAGATGAGAAGGCACGCGCAGAAGCTGCAGCAAAGGAGGCAGAGAACAAATGATAACAAAAGAATATACATTTGATGCTTCCTATCAGCCTCAGGTAAGAACCAACACCGACACCTCCCGCATCATGCTCGATGTAATCATTGCACTTGTTCCCGCAATGATAGTCAGTGTATGGCTGTTCGGCGCAAGAGCACTTGCTTTGTACGCAATCACCGTAGCCGCATCCGTATTCTTCGAGTGGGGCTACCGCAAGCTCCTGAAGAAGCCCGGCTCCGTCGGCGATCTCTCTGCTTGCGTAACCGGTATCCTGCTGGCAATGTGCCTGCCCGTTACCATTCCTCTGTGGATGCCCGTTGTCGGTGCATTCTTCGCAATTGTTGTTGTAAAGCAGCTTTACGGCGGCCTCGGCAAGAACTTCATGAACCCTGCACTCGCAGGCCGTGCATTTATGTTCTTCTCCTGGACTGCAGTTATGACCAAGTGGGCAGTTCCCAACATCATCAGCGCTGACGCAGTAGCATCTGCAACCAGCGTATTTTCCGGTGTTGACGCTGCAACCATGGCAACCCCGCTGAGCATCCTCAAGGAAGGCGCAGCAATGCCCGAGTACTATGATTTCACCAATCTGTTCCTCGGCGTTATGCCCGGCTCCATTGGTGAGATGAGCGCACTTGCTCTTCTCATCGGCGGCATTTATCTGCTTGCACGCAAGGTCATCAACTGGCGCATTCCCGTTGCATTTATCGGTACAGTCGTCGTTCTGACCTTCATCTTCCCGAGAAACGGTTACTCCAATGTTGATTGGATGATGTACAACCTGCTTTCCGGCGGTCTGTTCCTCGGTGCAATCTTCATGGCAACCGACTACTCCTCCAGCCCCGTAACTCTTAAGGGTCAGCTCCTCTACGGCTTCGGCTGCGGCGCTCTGACCGTTCTTATCCGTTACTTCGGCGGCTTCCCCGAGGGTGTTTCCTTCGCAATCCTCATTATGAACCTGTGCGCATGGGCAATCGATAAGGGTACCCGTGGCCGTCAGTTCGGTGTTTCCAAGGAAGACCTCAAGGCAGCCAAGAAGGCAGCAAAGGAGGCAAAGGCATGAAGAAGATAATTAAGCTCGCTTTCATCCTGTTCCTCGTATCTGCAGTTGTTGCAGGCGTTCTCGGTCTGACTAACTTCGTCACCGCAGAGCCCATTGCCGAATATCAGGCAAAGAAGACTGCAGAAGCATACGGCGCAGTCATGCAGTTTGACTCTTATGAAGAAGTTGAATACACCGGCGACCAGGCAGCTGTCACCAAGATGTTCAAGACCAATGACGGCAACTGGATTGTTGAAGCTGATGTATCCGGCTCCCAGGGTATGATTACTGTTGCAATCGGCGTTAACGCTGACCTCAGCTGCAACGGCATCTCCATTATTTCCAGCTCTGAGACCTCCGGCCTCGGCTCCAAGGCAAATAATGCTGAGTTCAAGGATCAGTTCCCCGGAATCACTGTTGATCAGGCAAAGGTCACCAAGGATGGCGGCAGCATTGAAGCCATCACCGGTGCAACCATCACTTCCAAGGCAGTCTGCCTGGCAGTTACCTCTGCCATCACTGCTGTTGAATCTATGGGTTAAGGAGGTAATCTGAAATGAATGTAAAGAAACAGCTTAAAGACGGTCTGATTACCAACAACCCTGTTCTGGTTCAGCTCCTCGGTATGTGCTCCACCATGGCTATCACCACCATGCTCTTCAACGGCATCGGTATGGGTATATCCGTTCTGGTAATTCTCACATGCTGCAACATCGTTATTTCCGCAATGCGTAAGGTTATCCCCAACGATATCCGTATCGCAGTTTTCGTAGTTATCATCGCAGGCTTTGTTACCATAGTTGACCTTCTGCTTCAGGCATACATTCCCGCACTGAGCGAATCTCTCGGCGTTTTCATTCCCCTGATTGTTGTTAACTGCATTATCATTGGTCGTGCAGAGGCATTTGCTGCAAAGAACACCATCGCTGCATCCGCACTCGACGGTATCTTCCAGGGCCTCGGCTACACCATCGTACTTACCCTTATGTGCATCATCCGTGAGTTCCTCGGCTCCGGCTCCTTCGGCAAGGGTCTGTTCAACACCATCGACGGCGTCATCGGCACCGGCGACGGCATTCAGATTTTTGCGGCTGAGTGCGGCGCAAAGATTCTCACCATGCCCTTCGGCGGCTTCCTCACCCTCGGTGTTCTGATTGCCGCAATGCAGTTTGCTCTTCGCAAGTCTGCAGAAAAGAAAGAAAAGGAGGGAACTAAGTAATGCTTACAAGTATTCTTTCCATTTCTCTGGGTGCAATCCTGATAAACAACTTCATCTTCTCCCAGTTCCTCGGCTGCTGCCCGTTCCTCGGCTGCTCCTCCAAGGTCGACACCGCTGTCGGCATGGGTCTTGCAGTTACCTTCGTTATGGGTCTTGCTTCCGCAATCTGCTGGGTAGTTGATACCTATGTTCTGCAGGCACTCAATCTCGGCTTCCTCCAGACTCTGACCTTCATTCTGGTTATTGCAGCTCTGGTTCAGTTCGTTGAGATGTTCCTGAAGAAGGCAATTCCTTCTCTGTACTCCGCACTGGGCATTTACCTGCCCCTTATCACCACCAACTGCGCAGTTCTCGGTGTTGTTCTCCTGAATGTTCAGAACGAGTACAACTTCCTGGAATCCACCGTTTACGGCATCACCGGCGGACTCGGCTTCCTGCTTGCAATCGTTCTGTTTGCATCCGTCCGTGAGCGCGTTGAGTTTGCAGAGTACCCCGAAAGCTTCGAAGGCTTCCCCATCTGCCTTGTAACCGCATCACTGCTCGCTCTTGCTTTCATGGGCTTCAGCGGCATGAAAATCTTTTAATTAGGAGGACGATTAAATGGAATTAGTTATTTATGCTGTTATCGTTCTCGGCGTTTTAGGCGCAATCTTCGGTGCAATTCTTGCATTTGCATCTAAGATTTTCCATGTAGAAGTAGACCCCAAGCAGGCAGCTGTCCGTGAATGCCTCGCCGGCGCAAACTGCGGCGGCTGCGGCTTCCCCGGCTGTGATGGCTATGCAGCAGCAGTTGCAAAGGGCGAAGCTCCTACCAACAAGTGTGTTGCAGCAGGCCCCGAGGCAGCTGCAAAGATTGCTGACATCATGGGTGTTTCCGCAGGCGAGTCTGTTAAGAAGGTCGCATTCGTTCCCTGTTCCGGTACCGAAGGTCATGCTGTAAAGCGCTTCAACTACAGAGGACCGAAAAACTGCCAGGCAGCTATGCTGTTCGGCGGCAAGAGCAATATGGATTGCCGTTTCGCCTGCATCGGCCTCGGCAACTGTGTTGATGCCTGCCAGTTCGGCGCAATGAATATCGTTGACGGCGTTGCAAAGGTTGACCGCGAGAAGTGTGTCGGCTGCGGCGCATGTGTCGATACCTGCCCGAAGAAGATTGTCAAGCTCGTTCCTTATGACCAGCATGTCGAAGTCGCTTGCTCCAGCCACGACAAGGGTGCTGCTGTCAATAAGATTTGCGAAGCAGGCTGCATCGGCTGTATGAAGTGCCAGCGCGAGTGCCCCGCAGACGCAATCGTAGTTACTGACAACCTGGCAATGATTAATGTATCCAAGTGCGTACAGTGCGGCCACTGCGCTGACATCTGCCCGCGCCACATTATCAAGGTTCAGAACTGATAGTTTTCAACAAAAATACCTGAGCAATTTTTTGCTCAGGTATTTTTTTCTTTGTATACATATTTATGTTTGCGGCAAAATACTTAAAAACAGTTTTGGAGTGATTTGCTGTGAGCATAAAAAGAAAAAAGCTGATACTCGCAATTGCGCTGATATTTGCGGTGAATATACTTATTATCGCAATCGCGCAGTCAGCTGATGCTGCACTGTACAAGCGCGGTTCAACGGGCGCAACGGTTACAGAGATACAGAAGCGCCTCAAAAGCTGGGGATATTACACAGGTACGGTAGATGGAATTTACGGCAGCCGCACTGAAAGCGCGGTAAAGTATTTCCAGCGCACAAACGGACTTGCGGTTGACGGTCAGGCAGGGAATAAGACTCTTGCGGCAATGGGCATATACGAAAGCTCAAGCTCATCTGTAAGCGATAGTGATGTTTATCTGCTGGCAAGGCTGATATCGGCTGAGGCGAGAGGAGAGCCTTATATCGGGCAGGTTGCAGTCGGAGCAGTTGTTATGAACCGAATTGACCATCCATCATTCCCTAACAGTCTCTCAGGCGTTATATACCAGCGCGGTGCGTTTTCATGCCTTGATGACGGACAGTTCAATCAGCCGATATCCGACAGCGCTTACAGAGCGGCCCGTGAGGCGCTGAACGGCTCAGACCCGACAGGCGGCGCAATCTACTACTTTAATCCTGCAACCGCAACAAGCTCGTGGATATGGTCAAGACCTCTCTTGACGGTTATAGGCAGCCACCGATTTTGTGCTTGACTTGATAAATCCTTCATAATAGAATATTAAAAAACGGCGGATAACCGCCGATACATAGAAAGGTGAATGCTATGACTACATGTCCCAAGTGCGGAGCCTACATTCCCGATGGCGGAAAAATGTGCATCTCATGCGGCTGGAAGCCCGAAAAGGCGGAGGGCGGCGCTTTCGAGGATGTATTCTCCAAGGATAATCCCTATATAAACTATCTGCAGCAGGTAATGGATACCGTTGTTAAGGACTTCCCCAAGGACGAAGACAGAATGACACACGATAACAGCGGCTGGACTGCAGCGGCAAGCTATATCGGACCTGCCTTCATATATACATACCTGAAGAACAGAGATTCCAAGCTGATTTGCTATCACGCAAACCAGGCCTGCCTTCTGTTTGCAGCAAATGTAGCCCTTAACTTCGTAGAGAAGCTACCTCTAATAGGCGGCCTGCTCAAAAAAGCAGGCGGCATCGCACTGCTCGCATCAGCATTTATGGGAGCAAAGAATGCAGTTGCAAAGAAATTTGAGCCGGCACCGGGCCTCGGTAAAATCAACATCACCGTGCTTAAATAATGCCGGAAAGCATTGTACAATATACATTTTAATAGCGTAGCTTATTTTGGGGTTTGAGTCGTGTACGAAGCACAAGATTTAGGCCCCAAAACTTTTTTGAAAAAAGACTCAAAAAAGTGACAAAAAGGTGTTGACAAAGGGCATATTCGGTGGTATTCTAACAAAGCACTTCAGATGAGGGCAAAGTTTGGAAAACAAGCTTAAAAAAACTCAAAAAAGTTTTAAATAAGTGTTGACAAACGATTGTCTTTATGCTAAAGTAAAAAAGCTCACCACGAAAGAGGCGAGCGAAGAGTGTACCTTGAAAATTAGATAATGTAAGAACAGCTTATGCTAAATAAGCACCAGAAAAGGGTTCTTTAAAGTCAGAAATGACTATAAAAATTTCTTTGAGAGCTAGAAAGCAATCATAAATTGATTTAATCTGCTTAGGCAGTTTGAATACCATTTATAGAGAGTTTGATCCTGGCTCAGGATGAACGCTGGCGGCGTGCCTAACACATGCAAGTCGAA
>JAZULF010000008.1:0-6261 GCA_045643645.1 Oscillospiraceae bacterium | reverse complement strand
CGTCAGAAGCAGGGCGTAAGATGAGCTTTGCGTTTTAATATTTATACGAGCAACACTCCCCGTCAGTTGGCGCACAATCCAACGGCGGGGAGTGTTATTTTTGCTTGCGCAGGTGATTTGCAGGTGATAGAATTACTGCATTGTAATGCTAATATATTGAGGGATTTTGAATGAGCGCAAGTAAGTCCTATAAAAAATATCTGCTTCTGCTTCTCGGGTTAGTGTCCTTTATTGTCTATCTGACGCTGTTCCATCAATTCGGGAAAAGCAAGCCGCTGCTGCTTGCATTAAACAAGCTCGTTACAAACGCGGGCTTTATCGGCTTCGCCCTTATGGGTGCAGCGGAAAACCGGAGTCTTAGAAACTCAAAGCTCATTGAGGCGCTTATCTTTTATGCCGCAGGCGATATCATAGCCATTTTTTCGGTGCCCGTCGGGGGAATATTCTACCTGACCGGTCATCTTGTGCTTATCCGTTCTCTGTATATCACAACGCTGATTCAAAGAAAAAATGTCATCTGGTACATCATCCTTGCTGTTTCGGGAACGCTGTTGCTGCTTTATATATTCAGAAACAACCTCGGCGCAGTACCCATTTATGTGATATACGGGCTTATCCTTAACTCAAAGCTTGCGCTTGCAATTTCAAACCCGATTTACCTTGTTGCCTCAATCGTGTTTACCCTGTCGGATATCCTCGGCGTATACCGCGTGATAAACTACGGAGATTCCTTTTTCGGTTTATATATCATCACCATCGGCACCTACTACGCAGGTATCGTGCTGTATGCCTTCTCCGCATACCGCTATGAAGCAAAGCCCGTTGTTACCTGGAGCAATATGACCGTGCTTGCGCGAAATATGACCAGGGGCGGAATTCGCTTCTGCTTTACTCAGGGCTGGGGCAGGGATATCGCCGCAGGCAAATATCTTGCAATGCACAGCGATGCATATATTGCCGCTGATATAGGCGACAAGACCGAGGCGGAAAAAATCCTTTCACGGATGGAATACAAGATGACGGATAGCTTTGAGGAGTGTAATGTGTATGTTTATTACAGCGAGCTGTTCGGTTTTCTGAACATTTCCTTCAGGACCTTCACGGAGGGCGGCGTAATTCTCGGTAAGAGGGAATATGCGATTAAAAACTGCCGTTCCATATTCCTGAAAACCGGCATTCCCGCTATCTCAAAGGATTGATTATCAAGAGCAAAATACGCAAAACAGGACCACCTATTGGGCGGTCCTGTTTTTATATCTTCAATTATTCGCGCGGGGATTACTTTACGGTCATAATCAGCTCGCCGGCCTTTACACTCTGACCGACCTTGATGAACACCTCGTCGATTGTGCCGTCCATACGGGCAACAATGCTGGTTTCCATCTTCATTGCTTCGATGACCGCAAGAACATCGTTCTGCTTGACCTTGTCGCCGGGCTTGACGGCTACCTTGCATACCATACCGGGTATGGATGCGCCCGTCTGGCTCTTGTCGTTGGGGTCTGCCATTACGGTCCTGACCGCAGTATCGGCTGCCTTCGGGTCGGGTACCGCAACCTCGCGGCGCATTCCGTTGAGCTCGAACTGAACATTGCGGGTGCCGTCGGCATTGAGGTCACCGAGACCGAGGTACTTGATGATGAGGGTCTTGCCGTCCTCGATGTTGATTTTGTTGGTTTCGCCGATTGCCATACCGTTGAAGAACACATGGCTGCCCATACGCATGATGTAGCCGTATTCCTTGCGGTGGCTGATGAAGTCCTCATACACCTTGGGATACATTGCGTAGGAGATGAGGGAGCGCGGATTTTCGTAGCCGGGATAGAACTTTTTGACCTCGTCAGCGAGCTTGTCGAAGTCAACGGGCTCAAGCAGTTCGCCGGGGCGGCACTTGATAGGCTCCTCGCCCTTGAGGACTACCTTCTGCAGACCCTCGGGGAAGCCGCAGGGAGGCTGTCCCATCATGCCCTTGAAGTAGCTGACTACGCTGTCGGGGAATGCGAGGAATTCGCCCTTCTCGACGATGTTCTCGGGAGTCAGGTCGTTCTGTACCATGAAGATTGCAAGGTCTCCGACCATCTTGGAGGACGGGGTTACCTTGATGATATCGCCGAGCATGAGGTTTACGGTTCTGTACATCTCCTTGACCTCATTGAAGCGGTGGCCGAGGCCGAGGGATTCAACCTGAGGCTGAAGATTTGTGTACTGGCCGCCGGGAATCTCGTAGCGGTAGATATCGGTTACGGGAATCTTGAGGCCCTTGTCGAAGCTCTCGTAGCGGAGTCTTACATCGCCCCAGTAATCGGACAGTTCCTGCAGACGCTGCGGGTCGAAGCCGGGGTCACGCTCCTGTCCGCGCAGTGCCTCGTTCAGAGCGTTCAGGCTGGGCTGGCTCGTGAGGTTTGCCATTGAGCCGATTGCGGTGTCGACTATATCGCAGCCTGCCTCGGATGCAAGCAGCAGAGTTGCAAGCTGGTTGCCCGTGGTGTTGTGGGTGTGCAGGTTAATGGGCAGACCGACCTCCTGCTTGAGGGTGGAAATCAGCTTCTTTGCAGCATAGGGCTTCAGCAGACCGGACATATCCTTGATGGTGAGGATATGTGCGCCGCGCTTTTCAAGCTCTTTTGCGAAATTGACATAGTACTCAAGCGTGTAGCGGTCTCTTGCGGGGTCGAGAATATCACCCGTGTAGCACATTGTGCCCTCAAGCAGCTTGCCCTGCTTGAGTACCTCGTCCATTGCGACCTCCATATTGGGAAGCCAGTTGAGCGAGTCGAATACACGGAAGACATCGATGCCCTCGCGCGCCGCCTCGGCAATGAATGCGCGTACAAGGTTATCGGGATAGCTTGCGTAGCCGACGAGGTTTGAGCCGCGCAGCAGCATCTGGAAGGGGATATTGGGGATAAGCTCACGCATCTTGACAAGGCGTTCCCAGGGGGACTCGTGCAGGAAGCGGTAGCAGGTATCGAAGGTTGCGCCGCCCCACATCTCGAGGGAGAAGCAATCGGAAAGAATATCCGCAGTACCCTCTGCGCCCTTGAGCATATCGCGGCTTCTCATACGGGTGCTGAGCAGCGACTGATGCGCATCACGCATGGTTGTATCGGTTACGAGCAGCTTCTTTTCGCCGAGAATGTAATTCTTGACCGCATCGGGGCCCTCGGTGTCAAGCAGATGCTTGATACCGTCCTGCGGAGTGATAATGCGCTTTGCCTGCGGGAAGCGCGGGGTGTCGTACTGATGACGCTCGACCTCGGGGTTGTTTACCTGAATGTTCGCAATGTACTTCAGCACGCGGGTTGCTCGGTCCTTGCCCTCGCTGAACTCGAACAGCTCGGGAGTTTCGTCGACGAACTTGGTATGGCACTTGCCCGCGATAAAGGTCGGGTGGTTGAGAATATTGGTTACGAAGGGGATGTTGGTCTTGACGCCTCTGACATGCTCCTCGTTGATTGCGCGGGTTGCCTTGCGGCATACTGCAGGGAAGGTGCAGTCCCAGCTTGTTACCTTGACGAGCAGGGAGTCGTAGTAGGGGGAGATAGTTGAGCCGGAGGCAACATTGCCGCCGTCAAGACGAACACCGAAGCCGCCGCCCGAGCGGTAGCTTGCCAGCTTGCCGTTATCGGGAGCGAAGCTGTTTGCGGGGTCCTCGGTGGTAACACGGCACTGGATTGCGTAGCCGTTTACATTGAGGTCAGCCTGATTTGCAAGACCGATTTCGGGGTGGCTGATGGGATGGCCCTCGGCGATGAGTATCTGTGCGCGGACAATATCGATGCTCGTTACCATTTCGGTTACGGTATGCTCAACCTGAATGCGCGGATTCATCTCTATGAAGTAGTGGTTGCCGTCCTTGTCGACGAGAAATTCCACCGTGCCTGCGTTTACATAGCCGACCTTCTCGGCAATCTTGACGGCATCTGCGTGGAGCTTTGCTCTGACCTCCTCGGGAACGCTCCATGCGGGAGCAAACTCGACGACCTTCTGATAGCGGCGCTGCAGAGAGCAATCGCGCTCGCCGAGATGACGGACATTGCCGTATTTATCGGCAAGAATCTGCACCTCGATATGCTTGGGCTGAACAAGGAATTTCTCGATGAAAATATCATCGTTGCCGAATGCCTTGCGTGCTTCGCCCTTGACAAGCTCAAATGCGGGGATAACATCCTCGGGTGCGTTGCAAAGGCGCATACCTCTGCCGCCGCCGCCTGCCGCTGCCTTCAGGATTACGGGGAAGCCGAAGGATTTTGCCTTTTCAAGAGCTTCCTCTGCGCTCTTGAGAGGCTCCTTGCAGCCGGGGATTACGGGAACACCGCACTCAATTGCAATCTGCTTTGCGGAGAGCTTGTCGCCCATCTTCGCAAGTATATCGCTGGGAGGTCCGATGAATGTAATTCCGTTTTCCTCGCAGGCGCGGGCAAACTCCGCATTCTCCGAAAGGAAGCCGTAGCCGGGGTGGATTGCATCAACATTGCGGCGCTTTGCAAGGTCAATGATTTCGGGTATATCGAGGTAAACGCCAAGCGGGCTTTTGTTCTCACCCACAAGATATGCCTCGTCCGCTCTTGTGCGGAACAGACTGTATGCGTCCTCTTTGGAATACATTGCAACGGTATGTATTCCGAGGTCGTAGCAGGCGCGGAAAATTCTGACGGCAATTTCGCCGCGGTTTGCAGCCAGAACCTTGTTGAATTCCTGAGTTGCCATGTTTTGTACTCTCCAGACAGAAAATAGAATTGCAAAAATGCATTTTACACGGAGAATTATAGCATTTGATTTTATTGTGTACAATAACTAAATTTTAATAATAATTTGCATTGATTTGAGCCGAAAATATGCTATTTAACCAAAAATAGCGTTTTTGTCCGCGTTATCCCCCTCGCAGTGCGCTCCCGCTCGGGCGGGGGCGCGTTTCCGTTTTATGCCTTAGCCGAGCGTGTTGAACGATTGAAAAAAAGTGTGATATGCTAAGGCTTACACCAATATACAGAGAGAAATTTATGAAAAGATTGCTGAGCCTTTTGCTTCGCATGAGGCAGGCCATATGTTAATTAAGCAGAGTATAAAAAAGCTGACGCAAAATTTTTGCGTCAGCTTTTTACGCCCGTTACAGATAATATTCTCCCTCGATTTTTACACAGGCACAGCCGCCGAACACAGTAAGCCCGTACTCCAAAGGGCAGCGGATATCCTCTTCGCGTTTTTTCCTATACACATTCTTCCCCTCCGTCTGCAACATCACAGCAGAGATATGCATACTTGTGTAGTAACTATTAAAGTTATTAGCGGGCAAAGCGAAAATATTGAACGGCGGCAGATACTGTGATATACTTAAAGTGTAAAATTACAAATGCATCAAATTTGCTTTTGAATAATCAAAAAAGGAGAATGTGGTATGAAAAAAAGAATCATTGCCCTAATGCTGACCATAGTTATGGTCTGCGCGCTCCTGCCCGTTACCGCATCCGCGGCAGGCACCTCCTCGAACAAAATCAGCGAGATGACCTTCAAGAATGTGCCCTTCTACAGTGTTATCGGCGACCCCGTTGAGGATTTCAAGCCCGCAACGCTGGTGGGTAACGGTGATTACTGCGAGCATTGCTGGCTGCTGCTCAAGTACACCCTTTCCGAGGACGGCTATTTCGACGACGAAGACCCCGCAGGCATCTACATTTCAAAGGAACAGGCTGACCTCGCAATCAAATTTATGCCCGAGCTTTCCAAGTCGGACATCGCAATCGCACGCGCTGCCTTCGGCAGCACCTTTGAGGACGGCTATGTCTATGTTCTGGTAAATGTGCAGATACTCAAGGACGGCTACTCCTACGCTTCCGATGAGCTTCATGTTTACGCAAGCTTTGACAACGGCGATGTGCTTGACGCATATATGGAAATCGACAGCGGCGAAGCCCTTGCCGCATTGCCGACAGTTCTTGTTCCCGTCGCGGTAACCTACCCCGATGCACCCACGCTCAGCATCGCAAAGACCGACGGCAAGATTAAGCTCTCATGGAACGCAGTTCCCGGTGCGGACAAATATTGGATTTACCGTTCCACCGACGGCAAAAACTACAAGTACTACGACACCACCACCAAGACGAGCTATACCAACGGCTCCGTTACCAGCGGTACGAAGTACTACTACAAGGTCAAGGCTGTCAATGTTGACGGCAAGGAATACATAAGCAGCTTCTCCAACGCAAAGAGCACCATTCCTCTCACTACTCCGAAGCTGACCGTATCCCTCTCCGCAGGTGC
>JAZULF010000007.1:0-4372 GCA_045643645.1 Oscillospiraceae bacterium | reverse complement strand
CCTTGATTTCTTTCGGGTAATCGGTGACGAAGATGGGCTTCTTGAATACCTTTTCGGTGAGGTAGCGCTCGTGCTCGGTCTGCAGGTCGATGCCCCATTCGACGGGGAAGTCGAACTTCTCACCGCAGTTTTTGAGAATTTCAACAGCCTCGGTGTAGCTGACTCTTGCGAACTCGTTGGAAACAACATTCTGCAGTCTGTCAAGCAGGCCCTTGTCGACAAAGGAGTTGAAGAACTGCATTTCCTGCGGGCAGCGCTCGAGGGTGCGGTTAATGATGTACTTGACCATATCCTCTGCGGTGTCCATGTAATCGTTGAGGTCGGCGAATGCCATCTCAGGCTCAATCATCCAGAACTCTGCTGCGTGGCGCTGAGTGTAGGAAACCTCTGCTCTGAAGGTGGGACCGAAGGTGTAGACATCGCCGAATGCCATTGCGAAGTTTTCGCAGTTGAGCTGACCGGAAACGGTGAGGTTGGTGCTCTTGCCGAAGAAGTCCTTGGAGAAGTCAACCTTGCCGTCCTCGGTGCGAGGCAGATTTTCAAGGTCGAGAGTGGTTACGCGGAACATCTCACCTGCACCCTCGCAATCGGAGCCGGTGATGATGGGAGTGTGGACATATACAAAGCCGCGCTCCTGGAAGAACTCGTGTACTGCCTGAGCTGCAACGCTGCGTACGCGGAAGGTTGCGGTGAACAGATTGGTGCGCGGTCTGAGGTGCTGAATTGTGCGCAGGAATTGAACGCTGTGGCGCTTCTTCTGCAGGGGGTAATCGGGGGTGGAGGCACCCTCAATCATAACCTCGGTGGCCTTGAGCTCAAACGGCTGCTTTGCCTCGGGGGTCAGCACCAGCTCGCCCTTTGCGATGAAGGCTGCGCCGACATTCTGACGGGTAAGCTCGTCGTAGTTGTCAAGCTTCTCGCGCTCGAGTACTATCTGCAGGCTCTTGAATGCGCTGCCGTCGTTAAGCTCGATGAAGCCGAAGTTCTTCATATCGCGGATGGTGCGAGCCCAGCCGCATACGGTGATTTCCTTGCCGCCGAAGCTCTCTGCATCGGCAAAAATATGAGCAATCTTAGTGTGTTTCAAGTGTGAACACTCCTGTCTGTTGATTAAATTTATGGATTTTAATATTATATACCACTTTGCCGCTACTTGCAACAATTTTGCAGACAACGAAAAAAGCTCGCCGTAAAGGCGAGCTTGTTTCGGGTAATATAACTATTACACAGCGCGGGTGACCTTACCGCTGCGCAGGCAGCGAGTGCATGCGTAAACATGCTTGGGACTGCCGTCCACGATGGCCTTGACGCGCTTCACATTGGGCTTCCAAGTGCGGTTGGAGCGTCTGTGAGAATGGGAAACCTGGATACCAAAGGCTACGCCCTTGTCGCAGAACTGACATTTTGCCATTATTGAAGCACCTCCTTGCTTGTGTTTAGCTGAAAACAGCTTTTTAATAATAACAGAATGTAACCATAATTGCAAGAAAAATTTTTCCGAATGCTTCAATTACTTTGTATTTCACAAAAATCATTGCCAAAATAATCATAAAAGGGTAATATATAATATCATAGTATTGTTTGAAATAAGGGAGTGCTGTAATGTCAAGCAAGTATTCCGTAAAGCTGAAGACGATAGTCAAGGAGCTCAATCTCACCGCGGTGCATACCTCCGCGGATTATGAGCAGAGAGTGCTGACCATCGCAGAGGTCAACCGTCCCGCACTGCAGCTTGCGGGCTTTTACAACTACTTTGACCCCAAACGCATACAGATAATAGGCAGAGTCGAGAGCACCTACCTCGAGCTTAAATCCGAGGATGAGCGCCGCACCTGCTTTGAAGAGCTTATGAAGTTCGATATATCCGCACTTGTCATCTGCCACGGCACAACGGCATTTCCCGAGTGCATTGAGATGGCGGAAAAGTACGACTGCAATGTGTTCACAACCGACGAGGACACATCGGACTTTATAGCCAATGTCATAAGTGCGCTGCATACGCATCTTGCACCGCGCACTACAATGCACGGCGTTCTTGTTGAGGTACACGGCGAGGGCGTGCTTATCACGGGTGACTCGGGCATAGGCAAGAGCGAAACCGCGCTCGAGCTTATTAAGCGCGGTCACAGACTGATTGCAGACGATGCGGTTGATATCCGTATGGTTGGCAAAAACAGCCTTGTAGGCACAGCGCCCGAGCTTATACGCTACTATATGGAGCTGCGCGGCATCGGCGTTATCGATGTAAGGCATCTGTTCGGTGTTGCAGCCGTCAAGCCCGAATCCGCGATTGACCTTGTTGTGAATCTCGAGGTGTGGGATAATGATAAGGCTTATGACCGCCTCGGTCTTTCAAACGAGTCGCAGGACATTCTGGGCGTTACCGTGCCGAGCGTTACAATACCCGTGCGCCCCGGCAGAAACCTTGCGGTAATCCTTGAGCTTGCCGCCATCAACAACCGTCAGAAGAAGATGGGCTACAACGCCGCTGAAACGCTTGCGGCAAATCACGACTTTGCCATTGACGAAGGCATTTTTTGAGTTAAAAAGGAGTAACTATGGAAACTTTACAGAAGGCCTTAGCTGATATACAGGAGAATATGCCGAGCCTCGACCTGCGCGAGAATGAGCCGATGAAGGAGCATTGCTCGTTCAAAATCGGCGGTCCCGTAACGGCATTTGCAGCACCCAAGGATATCTGGGAGCTGACCAGACTTTTCTACTATCTGCATATGAACAATGTTGCTCCGCTGGTAATCGGCAAGGGCACCAATATCATAATCCCCGATGAGGGACTTGACATCTGCGTTGTCAGCACCGAAAACCTCACCAAGCTCCGCCTCGGTGAGACCGAGAACACCATCTATGCCGAGGCAGGCGTATCACTTGCACGCCTTGCACAGTTTGCGCAGCAAAACGGTCTTGCGGGACTTGAGTTTGCAAGCGGCATTCCCGGCTCTGTCGGCGGCGGTGTGCTTATGAACGCAGGCGCCTACGGCGGCGAGATGAAGGATGTTGTCGACAGCGTCGTTATGTACTACCTCACCGACCAGGCACTCTGCGAGGTCGATAACGCAGGCTGCGGATTTTCTTACAGACACAGCAACTTTGAAAATGTCCTGTGCGCAATCACGGGCGCAGTTTTCAAGCTCACCCCCGATGACCCCGAGGCAATTGCAGCGCGTATGCGCGAGATGAACGAAAAGCGCCGCAAGAGTCAGCCGCTGGATATGCCCTCGGCAGGCAGCGCCTTCAAGCGCCCCGTCGGCGGCTACGCAGCAGCACTTATTGACGAGGCGGGACTCAAGGGCTACAAGGTCGGCGGTGCGCAGGTATCCGAAAAGCACGCGGGCTTTGTCGTAAACGCAGGCGACGCAAGCTATGACGATGTCGTTGCGCTTATGGACCATGTACGCCGTGAGGTCTATGCAAAGTCACAGATAACACTCGAGCCCGAAATCAGAATTTACCCCAAGGGTATGATGCTTGTCGATGACTGGCGCGCAAGAAAAACCAGTATACTGAGCGAAATGCAGGCCTCAGCCGAGAATATGGCGCAGGCACAGAAGCAGGAAGGAAGCAACACGCAAAAGGGTAATCTGCCCAGCTGAAAACGGAGATAATTTATGGAGTTTCTTATAATTACGGGTCTGTCGGGCGGCGGCAAAAGCCAGGCTGCCGACATCATTGAGGACCTCGATTACTACTGCGTCGATAATATGCCCATTGCACTTATCCCCAAGTTTGTGGATTTGTGCGCGGCAACCAAGGGCCGCTATGAGAAGGTGGCGCTTGTTACCGATGTGCGCGAAAAAAACGGAATGAAGGATGTTTTTGCCGCGCTTGAGAGCTTGCGCGCAATGGGCTACGGTTATAAGATTCTCTTTATGGAGGCAGAGCCTCAGGTCATAGTCAAGCGCTATAAGGAGTCGCGCCGTCCGCATCCGCTGGCGCACAAGGGCGGCTCAATCGAGGACGCAATCGAGCGCGAGAAGAAGGAGCTGCGTCCCATCCGCGAGGCTGCCGATTATATCATCAACACCTCGCACCTCACCCTCGGTCAGCTGCAGAATCAGCTGTTTACCTACTTCTCCGATACCGCAACCGACCGCTCTATTATGATTAATGTAATGTCCTTCGGCTTCAAGTACGGAATGCCGCTGGACGCGGACCTGGTGTTCGATGTCCGCTTCCTGCCCAATCCCTTCTATGTTGAGGGTATGCGCAGCCATTCGGGACTTGATGCCCATTTTCGCGATTATGTTTTCGGCTTTGAACAGACAAGAGTTTTCCTCGAAAAGCTGACGGATATGATTGAGTACCTTCTGCCGCAGTACATCGAGGAGGGCAAGTACAGCCTTACGATTGCAAT
>JAZULF010000006.1:0-12735 GCA_045643645.1 Oscillospiraceae bacterium | reverse complement strand
GAACCTTACAAACAGCAAAACCGCAAGCAGTGCAAGCACGCCTGCGCCTGCATAGGCAAAAATAATGTATGCCGAGGGAATGACGAAAAACGCTGCGGCAGCAAGTGCAAGTGCGAGCACGAGCGAAATAATTGCAGGCGCTATGCTTGCCTTTTTTTCAGCAATTGCCTTAAGCTCGAGGCAGCTTTCCACATCCGCGCCTACCTCGGCACTCACCTCGTCGGGCAGCCTTTCGCCTATAATGCTGCCGCAAAGTGCCGCTCTTTTTGCATCGCGCTCGTCATCGGCAAGCTCGTGCGCTTCATTTGCGGCATTAATCTCCTTACGCAGATTCTGCAGATTTGTAAGCGCATCACGGCGCGCCGTTCTGCGGCTTTCGTTTACCGCAGCTTCAAGCTGACGGCAGTTTTCCTTGCCGATTTCAAGCTGCTCGTAAAGGCGCTCGCTCTCTATTGCTGCATCCTGCAGCTCCATAAGGCGGCTCTTAGTTGCTGCCATGCGGTCCTCAAGCTCGGGGAGCTTGCCGCGGCGGTTATAGCGTCTTGAGCGCTGCCATGCTCTGAGCTGCTCATCAGCTTCGGTGAAGGAGCAATCCTCATCACCGGTTGATACAATCGCGCTAATGCGCTTTTCAAGCTCGGGACTGCCCGATACGGCAATCGAGCCTTGCTCTACAAATGCACTGCGCCTGAATACTTCCTTTGAAACACCCGTGAGCATTTCACCCGCATTTGCCGAGTCAAGTCCCTGCACAGCAACATTTGAGCCCGTATACACTGCCGCAAACTCGCGCATAGGCGCGGTTTTGAGGCGCGTTGTTCGTGTAATGGTTATATCTCTGCCGCCTGCGGAAAGCTCCATTTCGCCCTGCATTGCGGCACCCGACCACGGCGCGTATCTGACCTTATCAGGCAGATGTCCCGCCTTTTGGCGTTCTGCGCTGTCGATGCCGTACAGCATTGCGCGTATGAATGCGCACCATGTGCTTTTGCCGCTTTCATTCGGCGCACAGATTACATTAAGTCCGTCGTGCAGCTGAAGGCTTTCGCCGTTTAGCTTGCCGAACGATGCCGTTAGCTTATTAATCGTCATGGCGCACTACCTCCTCGCGTTTATCGAGCGCTGCAAGGCCCCAGCGTGCCGCCTGAGCGATTTTTTCGCGTTCGCTGTCATATTTAGCGTTATCGTAAGCGGCGCGCAGACGCTGCAGGAACTGCCCTCTGAGGCTATCCTCGCCTGCCTTCTCCCATATATCGCGGCGAAGCAGGGTTTCATCGCGCAGCTGCAGACTGTAAAATCTGTTTTCAAGCGCCTGACGCAGTGTGCTGATATCGGGCGCATCCTCGGTTTCACCGCGCAGGATTATGCGGTAAATGTCATTTTGGGTGTTATCGTCAAGCTTGTCCTTGATTGCGGCAAGAGGCTCCCTGCCGTCAAGCTCAACGGGCAGAATTTCATATTTTCTGCCTGCGACACAGACGGGCTTGATGTTACATTCGCCGTTTTCAAGCTCGACTATGTATATCTGCTTTTCACCGCATTCGTCAAAGCCGCGTCCCTCGGGACAGCCGGGCCATGCGTAGAAGCTGTGGCCGGATTTTTTAAGTCCGCTGCCTGCGTGGATGTGTCCGAGTGCAATATAATCTATGCCTGATGCGGCAATATCCGCCTCTGAAATTGCGTTATACTGCGAATTTCTCGCAACCTCGCCGTGAATGCACATAAGGTCGGTTACCTCGAGCTTTTTGTCCGCTCTGAAGCCGTCAAGCAGCGCACAGCAGTACTTGTCCGTAAATGCCGCGCCCCATACCCTTGCGCCCAGCTCGGGCAGCTCAACGCATTCTACGCAGTTGCTGCGGAAAACATGGACATTCTGCGGAAACTGCAGCTTTGCATAAGGTGAGCGCTGCGTGTAATAATCATGGTTACCTGGTGCAATAAATACGGGCACACTCAAACCGCCGAGGACCTTTACAAGCTCCTCAGCCGTTTCGGTATATGCGCTGTCAGAGTCAAACAGGTCGCCTGCCAAAAGCACAAGCTGTACCTGCTCGTTTTCCGCCGTCTGTGCAATTTTTGAAAGCAGCTCGCGCTGCTCCTGTCTGCGCTGCGCAGCCTTGCCGTCGGGCAAGCCCTCAAACGGTGAGTCGAGGTGAAGGTCGGCAGCGTGTAATAGCTTAATCTTACTCATCTGAGTCGTATTCCTTCCGCTTTAAGACATTTTCCTGTCTCGGGGTCAATTTCAAATATGCAGCCTTCAAGCTTTGCAGGTCCCTTTGCAGAGTCATAGCGCTGCGGAGGGTCACCGAAGAATTTGCCGATTGACTGCTCAGGCTCAATGCCAATGACCGAATTGACAGCGCCCGTCATTCCGAGGTCGGTTATATAACCCGTACCGTTGGGCAGCACCTCCGCATCGGAGGTCTGCACATGGGTGTGAGTGCCCCATACGGCGCTTGCTCTGCCGTCAAGCATAAAGCCCATTGCGCGCTTTTCGCTTGTGCCCTCGGCGTGAAAATCAACGAGGATTATCTTCTCACGAATCTCCTCCATATATCCGTCCGCGATGACAAAGGGATTGTCTGTGTTGGTATCGAGCGTGAAGTGTCCCATAAGGCTCAGCACGCATACATCGCCGAAGGAGGTCTTGTAAACATCAATTCCTCTGCCGGGACACTGCGGAGCGCAGTTGGCAGGGCGCAGGATTTTGCGGCGCTCCTCGAGATAGGGGCGCAGCTCGGTGCGCGTCCATGTGTGGTTGCCGAGGGTTATAACATCCGCTCCCGCGTGAAATATCGCATCTGCCTGACGGGGCGTAATTCCGACAACATTTGCATTTTCGCCGTTGACAACGACAAAATCTATATTCATTTCCTTGCGTATTCTGCGCAGGTTTTTATTAAGGTAATCAAGGCCGGGCTCGCCGCATACATCGCCGACAGCCAGAATTTTTACACTCATAGCATTTCCTTTCAAATGAAAATATATTGTTATTATAGCACATATTCCCTCGATGTAGCAAAGTAATTATGGACATACTATGTTACGGAGGTGTAAATAATGCATAAAACAAACTTTTTAGTAGGTATGGGCATCGGTGTTACCGTCGGCAGCATTGCCGTAGCAAGTATTGCCTCGGGTAAAAAGGGCAGCAAGAACATTGTAAGCAAGACTCTTAAAACAATGGGCGAGGTTGTTGACGCAGTTTCAAGCTCTATGGGCATCTGATTAAGCAATAATTTAATTTTATTCAAAAAACTGCAAAAAAACACTTGCAATTTACTATCCACTGTGCTACTATACTTAGGCGCAAAGAAATAAGCGCCGCTAGCTCAGCTGGATAGAGCGTCTGGCTACGGACCAGAAGGTCAGGGGTTCGAATCCCTTGCGGCGTGCCAAGAAATAATCTCTCACTTCGGTGGGAGATTATTTTTTTGTTTAAGCAAGTGATTCGAACCCTAAACGCAAAAAGAGACACCGTCGGTGTCTCTTTTTGCATTTATCAGTTATTCGTATCAAATATCGGGCTGTTATACTTATGTATCTCCTGGCGGTACTTATGCGGCACGCAGTTGAATTCCTTACGAAAACACTTTGTATAATAGCTGCTGCTGCAGAAGCCTACATGCTGTGCAATTTCTGAAATGCTGTAATCGGTACCCGTCAGCAGCTCAATGCTTCGGTTCAGGCGGTAGTATACAAGGTACTGGAAGGGTGTTGTATTAAACAGACGCTTGAAAATTCTGCAGCACTCTCCCTTACTGACATGTGCTGCATTTGCTATGTCGTCAAGCGAAATCTTATCCGCATAGTTTTTGTGGATATAGTCGCAGAGCATATCTATTCTCAGCTTTTCTGAATAAGATGTGCTTCTGATGCCGTTATCTCTTTGACCCAGTGCATCATATATTTCAAGCCATATCTGCTGCAGCATAATAATCAGCCTAATCTCATATGCTTCGTCGCCCTCATCATAAGTTGCTGCAAGCTGCGCAATATGCTCGGAAATATTCGGTGTGACCTCATGTCTGAATATTGCATAATCTGCTGCAGAATGCTTGATAAACGGCTCAACATATTTTTTGTGCACCGCATCATTTCCTGCGCTAATCGCAGCAGGATTAAACTTAATGCAATAATATTTTCCGCTGAAATCTGATGCAGGCTTTGCCATATGCAGGCGGGAGCAGTTAATTACCGCAACATCGCCTTTTTTCAGTTCAATCTCTTCACCTGAGAATACAAATCTCACACTACCCTCTGTTACAAGCGAAAGCTGCGCCTCACTGTGCATATGCTCAATATTTGCACATCCTTCGGAGCGAACATCCTGCTCATAAACAACGACAGGCAAAGCTCCGAACATAACCTCCGGAGCAACAGTAAGGCTTTGGTCAGTGGAAATTTTCTTTGATTTCATACATGTCACCTGTTTTACATTTATAAACCGCGAACTTTTCAGTACAAAATGTATTATTTATCACACACCGACAATAGCACATTTAATGCCATTTGGTCAAGTGTTTTAGTTAAAAAGCAAAATATTTTCTGATTTTGATAATATATTAGCATTAAATTGTTGTATTATTGACATTCTCAATCAAAAAAGCTAAAGTTTAATATATCACAAGGGTGGTAAAAACAGCATACAAAAACAACTGTGTAATATATCGAAAGGAGCCTAATTATGGGTCACAAAACAGAATTTCTCTACATGTCCGAGCCCGATACCATCGCAGCCGGCGTTCTTGATGCAGCAAAGTGCATCGACAACGCAGAAGAAGTTTTCAAGCTTCTCGCTCAGGGCGACTACCTGATGGGCGGCAACAACCACAACAACCACGGTATGTACATCGTATTTCCGAAGGAATCTCCCTTCCCCAACATGCCCGTTGCAGGTCCTGACCGTCGCTTCGTCGCAATGCCCGCATACCTCGGCGGCCGTTTCGACATCTGCGGCCAGAAGTGGTACGGCTCAAACAAGGAGAACAAGCAGGTCGGCTTGCCCCGTTCCGTACTGATGGTTACCCTTAACAACAAGGAAACCGGCGAGCCTATCGCATACATGAGCGCAAACCTCATCAGCGCAGCACGCACCGGCGCTGTTCCCGGTGTTGCTACCCGCTACCTCGCAAAGAAGGACGCTGAGGTTCTCCTTTGCATCGGCTGTGGCGCAATCGGCACCAGCTGCCTTGACAATGTCATCACTCAGATGCCCAATGTCAAGAAGGTTATCTGCAACAACCACTCCCTCGCACCGGCTGAAAAGCTTGCAAAGCATGTCAAAGAAGCTTATGGCGTAGAAGCAGTTGTCGAGCAGGACCTCGAAGCAGCAGTTCGCCAAGCTGATGTTATCTCCGTCGCTGCATCCCGCACCGCTTTCCTGAACATCAAGGGTGAGTGGGTAAAGAAGGGCTGCACCATCCTCGCCTCCGGCCCCATTCACTTCGACCAGGAAGAGGGCGGCGAGTACGAAAAGAACGGCGGTCTGTGGACCAAGATGAAGGTTGTTTACGACCACATCGGTCTGCATCACGCATATGTTGAAGACGCTATTGCTACCGGCGATAAGGAAGAGTACTATGCAGGCGTTATCGGCGGTCCCGTATACCACCTCATTGATGAGGGCAAGAAGGAAGCACTCGACGACGCAACCTCAATCGGCGATGTAATCCTCGGCAACAAGGTCGGTCGTGATGATGATGACCAGATTATCTGCTTCATCGCTTGCGGCATGGCAGTATTTGACCTCGGTCTCGGCTATGACCTGTATCAGACCGCTCTTGAAAAGGGCATAGGCACCAAGCTTCTCCTCTGGGAGAGCCCTGCACAGATGGAATGATAAGCAAGAGTCAAGCTGCTTGATAATTGCATTTTATCATCGGATAACAGAAAATCCTGTAATACCTTGGTATTACAGGATTTTTTATATGCTTGTATTTATTTGAGCATAGGCAGACCTGTCTGCGGTCTGGGATAAAACAGCACCTTAGGCTCAGCCTTACCCGTAAGCTTGCGGGCAAGCTCCATAGCCTCCTCAGGATTGCCGCACGGATTCATAAACATTGCCTTAGCCTCTGCGTCGGAAACATTCGGACAGCACAGCACAATTTTTGCATTCTTTCGGATAATCTTTGCAAGCAGCAGCACATGGTCCATCTGGATTTCATAGTTGTCGGTTGTGTACTTTACAACCTCCTCAATATCCTCAGATGAGCCAAACGCTCTGAGCATATCCGCTGAATTTACGCCCTCGGGGCAGCCACAGTAAAGAACCGTTACAATCGATTCATCAAGAATCTCAGTAAGCGCAATCAACGCCTTTACCGACTGATAAAAGTCGATATCAAGCGGCTGGCCCGGAGTTGTAACAATGATATCGGGCTTTTCGATATTCACGCCGAGATAAGACTTTACGAAGCTAACAGCAGCTAAGTGGCTGTCTGTCATACCGCCCGCAAAAACGGCGGCAATCTGCATTTCGTTGTTGAGAATACAGTTTACGCCAAAATCAACGCGGAACAAATCCGCAGCCTCAGTCATATCGCAGCTGATGGGGTTGCCGTCAAGCACACCTATTGCAGACATCGGGTTGAGAATCATCTCAGGCAGATGATTTATCCTTATTGTCTTTTCCGAGGATATGCCGGGCAGAACGGACTTTCTGCCGCCTGAGAAGCCGGCAAATTCATGCGGCTCAACCTTGCCTATCTGTATATGCAGGTCGCATTCATATGCGCGCTTATTGACTGACACAGGAGTTCCTCGGCTTGTGTTGCCAAGGAAAATCAGATTATCCTCATCAAACGGGGTATGATTTTCAACTCTCACCTTACCATACAGGTCGCCGAGGAATCTACGCATTTCTTCCTCGGTTGCATCTCTGTGGACACCTATTGCAACAACAAACAGAATGTCCTCAATCTTCATACCGCCCTTCACGAGTTCCTCTACCGTTATCTCTGCAAGCGGTGCGGTAGGTATGCCGCGGGTTGCATCGGAGATGAGAATGCACGCAGTTTTGCTGCCGCGCGCTCTCACCATATCGGCAAGACATTCGCCGGAAACCGGATTGTAAAATGCCTCACGGAGCTTCTCTTTGTCAGTAATCGGCGGTATCTGCTGAGTCTGCTCCATCCCCATGCAGCTTGCCTGCGGCACGGAGAAGCTGACATTCAGCTCAGTATCTGTAAATACTGCTTTTTCGTTAATTTTTTCAAGCTTATACATATTATCACCTAATTAAAAAGAGGCAGAGTAACTCTGCCTCTTTTTCGATATTCTAACTTAAAGGTCAAAGTCCGCGCCTGCACCGCCCGTGAGGTCATCCTCAGGCTTATCAATGCACTCGTACTTGCCCTTGCCGGTAACATCAACAATGAAGTTACGGATTTCAAACAGGGCAACGAATATGAATGCAACGGGAACTGCGGAATATGCCCAGGAATATGCGATTCTAAGTGCGGGAGTGAGTCGGAAACCCGCAGAAAGGCAGTACTGGAGTCCTAAGTAAGCTCCGAGAATGCAAATCGCAACAGTAAGGCCCTGGGTGAATTTTCCGAAGAAGGAAGCAAGCTTCTTCGGCATATGGTTCTTGAACACCACAATTGCAACATGCTCACGGCGGGCTGCAAGAACAGCAACGCTGAGCATACCGAACCATACGAGCATAATCTTCAGCAGCTCCTCTGACCATGTCAGAGAGTTGTTCAAAACATAGCGGAAGAAGATATGGGCGCACAGTATGCCGACCATGGTGACAAGAAGGACAATAAGAATGACCTTCAGTATTTTAAATACAACTTCAAGAGCCTTGTCGATTTTTTCTATCATTAGGGTTCCCTCCCGATGATTTTCACATGGCTGCCGGAATAAGCTCCGGCAGCCTTATTATGCGAAATTAATACTTTGCTATCTGAGCGAGGATGTCCTTTACGCTGTTGAGGTAGTTGTCAACTGCGTCCTGGCCGATGTCCTTTGCGATGAGATCAATTGCTGCGGGCTGTGCTGCAGCTGCCATCTCTGCACGAACTTCGTCGGAAACGGTGTTAATCTTCATGCCCTGCTTCTCGAGGTCAGCAAGGATGAGGTCTTCACGCTCGAGGTTGATGAAGCGGCTGACTTCCTGGCCGTAGATTGCGCCAGCGGAAACAACTGCCTGATATGCTGCGGGCAGGCTGTTGAAGAAGTCAAGGTTGCAAACCAGAGGCATTGCGTCGTAGATGTGGTTGGTGAGGGACAGGTAATCCTGTACTTCGTACAGCTTCTTGTCGGTTACATTTGCGATGGGGTTCTCCTGTGCGTCAGCAATCTTCTGAGACAGTGCCATGTAGAGCTCAGAGAAGGGAACGGGAGTGGGGTTTGCGCCCATTGCCTGGAAGAATGCCATGTGGTTGTTATTCTGCATAGTGCGAATCTTCAGGTTCTTGAAGCTGTCCATGGACTCAATTGCGCCCTGGGAGCTGGTTACCTGACGGAAGCCGTTCTCCATGAATGCCATGCCCTTGAGACCGTACTTTTCCATTGCTGCGAGGAGGTCGGTGCCGACATAGCTGTCGAGAACGAGCCATGCTTCCTCATAGGAATTGTAAACGAAGGGGATGTCCATTACTTCGAACTCAGGAACATAGGATACAACGGGTGCGAAGGATGCAACTGCCATCTCGAGGTTACCCTGAGCAACCTGCTCCAGAGTGTCTTCCTCGCCGCCGAGCTGACCGCTTGCGCAAACTTCAACCTGAACTGCGCCGTTGGTATGGCTCTCGATGTACTTTTCCATTGCGTACAGGCCGAGAGTTGCGGGGTAGTTGTCGGAGTTCTCGCAGGCAATCTTAATGGTGTAGGTCTGACCGTCTGCAACATCGTTGTTGTCGCCGCCGGCACTATTAGTGGTCTTGCCGCATGCGCAGAGGGCAAATACCATTACCAGAGCCAGAAGCAGTGCTAATGTTCTTTTCATTTGATACTTTCTCCTTTACATATTATTTTAAAGTTTTAAAGGGACAAATTTAATCAGCTGAGGTAGCCGAGATGCTGAGGCAGCCAAAGTGCTATATCAGGCACGAAGGTTACCAGCAGCAGGACTCCCAAAGTGACGGCAAGGAATGGCAATGCCTCCCTTGCAGTCTTTTCGACAGCACAGCCTGCTGTGGGGCTGGTGACGAAGAGTGTGATGCCGAAGGGCGGGGTTGCAAGGCCGATTACGAGGTTTACGCAGAATACGAGGCCGATGTGCAGGGGATTGATACCCAGTGCCCAGGCGATGGGAGCGATGATAGGCGCGAGGATAACGGTGGATGCATAGTCATCCATAAACATACCGCATGCGATAAGCAGTACATTGACCAGCAGCAGGAATGCCCAGGAAGGCATACCGGACAGCGGGGTGATGAGCATATTCATAACACGCTCGTTTGCGATACCCCATGCCATTGCGGTGCCGGCACCAGAGAGGATAAGTACCAGACCGGAGGTTGCTGCAGCCTCGATTACCATCTGAGGAATATCAGAAAGCTTTACGCTCTTCTTTACAAAGAAAGCAATGATTGCACTGTAAACAACTGCAATACCGGAAGCCTCGGTGATGGAGAAGATACCGCTGAAGATACCGCCGAGAATGATGACGGGCAGGAGCAGTACGGGAATTGCCTTAACGGTTGCATCCCATTTCTCTTTCCATGTGGATTTTCCGTATGCGGGATAGCCACGCTTTACAGCAGTGCGGTGAGCAACGATGCACTGCAGAAGAGTAATGAGCAGTGCGGGAGTGATTGCCGCCATGAACAGGCCGGAAATGGAGGTGCTGCCTACAGCTGAGCAATACAGAATCATAAGTACGCTGGGAGGCATAATCGGTCCCAGCAGAGATGCCGACGACATTACCGCTGCCGAATACTCGGGAGAGTAGCCCTGCTTCTTCATAAGAGGAATAAGGAATACGCCGAGAGATGCAGCTGCTGCAACTGCCAGTCCGACGATAGAGCCCATCAGCAGAGATGCGCAGATGGTTACTATTGCGATTGCGCCCTTCATGTTGCCGAACCAGACATTTACGAACTTTACGAGCAGGTCAAGCAGACCGCCGCGGAGCATCAGCTGACCGGTCATGACAAAGAATGGTACAGCCAGGAAGTTAAAGCTGTTCATGCCGCTATACATCTTAATAGCAAGCTGGACGGGGTCAATACCTGCAACCAGCAGATAAGTGACCGTAGTGATGAGTAGATTGTACGCAATAGGAAGTCCGATAATCATCAGGACCAGGAAGCATACAATTAACACAATTAATGATATTGACACACTATCCACCCCTTCTAGGAATGATATCCGATGCGGTTACCACCGCTTTGTGTTGATTATACGGCAGTGTTCAAAAAATAACTATAATTATATTACCTCAAAATATAATTATCTTGCATTAATACAAAAAGCACTAAAAAATACAGTGAAACACTCCTTGATTTTCCTAGCTTTTTTCGCAAAAGCACACAAAAGTGCGTTAAAATACAATAATATTAACAGGATACGGTATTATCATCTTCTCCGATTGACTTTGAGGCAAAAAGACTCTATATTAAACTCAGAATTCGTGATATATCAGACAATGTATTTTTTGCAAAATTATCCTACGGAGGACCTAAATATGCAGACAAAAATCAAGAACAGAGATGTATTGCTATCTCATGGCGATGTAAAAAGCAAGGAAATTGTCCTTGATATTGCCGAAAAGACCCTTCAGCAGCTCGATGCATATGAGCGCATCAAGAGCATCACTCATATGGAAGGTGATGTTCTCTGTATCGGTAATCGCAAGTGGGATTTGTCCAAGAAGAGAAATGTATATCTCCTCGGTGCGGGCAAAGCTTGCAACCATATGGCCATGGCAATCGACGAGGTTCTCGGCGACCATCTGACCAAGGGCATCGCAATCGTTAAAATCAGTGAGGACACCGATGTCTTCCGCAAGACCGATGTTTATGTAGGCGGTCATCCTCTCCCCAACGAGGAAGGACTTCGTGCCTGCAAGGAAATTCTCAAGCTCGTTGATGCTTCCGGTCCCGATGACTTATTTATAGTAGTAATAAGCGGCGGTTCCTCCGCACTTATGAGCTGCCCCATCGAGGGTATCACCCTGCAGGACGAAATCGACACCACCGATGTTATGCTCAAGTCCGGCGCAGGCATCTATGAGATTAACGCAATCCGCCGCCACATCTCCGCAATGAACGGCGGCATGCTCGCAAAGCGCATAAGAGAGCGCGGCGCAGAGCTTATCGGCTTCGGCATCAGCGACGCTGTCGGCACTCCCGCAACCGGCGATATCGGCGAGCCGTACAAGAACTACAAGGGCACTCCCATGGGTCCCGACCAGACCACTCTTGAGCTTGCACGCCAGGTAATCCACGACTACGGTGTTGAAGACAGACTTCCCAAATCCGTTGTTGATTATCTTATGAATGTAGGTCCCGAGGGCGAAACTCCCAAGGCATTCCCCGAAAACACCTACTTCCTTATTAACAGTCTGCCCGACTCCTGCCTGACCGCAAAGAAGGTTTCCGAGGATATGGGCATTCCCGCAATCATTCTCACCTCTTATCTTGAAGGTGAGGCAAAGGATGTCGGCACCGTATTCGCCTCTCTCGCTCGCGAGATTCAGAACTACGGCAACCCCATCAAGCCTCCCTGCGTACTTCTCTGCTCCGGCGAAGCTACAACCAAGATTCTTGACAACTCCGTAATCACCGGTCACGGCGGCCCCGGACAGGAGCTGACCCTCTCCTTCGCGCTTTCCGCAAAGAAGGCTCCCGGCGTTGCATGCCTGTCCATCGACTCCGAAGGCACCGACGGCACAACAAGCGTTGCAGGCGGTATCACCGACTCCACCAGCTATGACACCGCTGTTGAGAAGGGCATCGACATCTTTGAGCAGCTGCGCGGCCACGCATGCTTCGAGGCACTTGACGCAATGGGCGATGCAATCTTCACCGGCAACACCGGCACCAACCTCTGCGACCTTAATATAATGTATGTTCCCGCACTGCCCGAGAAGCCCTGCTGCGATGACAATATGCGCATCAAGAGCGTACACGCCCGCCAGATTATCGACTGCAAGTGCAGACCCATGGTTGAGGTTGATGTCATCACCGAGGGCGGCGCAATCGGCACCGCATCTGCTCCCACCGGCAGCTCCGTAGGTATGTATGAATCCTGCGTACTTCGCGACGGTGACCCCAACGAGTATGACGGTCTTTCCGTTCACAAGGCAGTTGCAAATGTAAATGACATCATTGCTCCCAAGCTCATCGGTATGAATGTTCTCGACCAGGAAGCAATTGACAAGGCTATGATTGAGCTTGACGGCACCGACGACAAGCATGTTCTCGGCGGCAACGCAATCTACTCCGTATCCGTAGCGGCTTACCGTGCAGCAGCAGATGCTCTCGGCAGACCCCTCTACGATTACATTTCCGACGGCAACATCAAGACCGTTCCCATCCCCTCCTTCAATGTCCTCAATGGCGGCAACAATGCAGGCATCAAGCAGGCATTCAACGAATTCATCGTTATGCCCTACCGCGCATCCGATATCGAAGAGGCTGTTGAAATTGCAGTCAAGGTATTCAAGAAGCTCGGCGATGTTATCCGCGAGTTCACCGGCGCTGAACCCAGAGTCGGCGGCTCTTACGGCTGGTGCGCTCCCTCCGAGGACCCCGAAGTCTGCCTGAACCTCATTCA
>JAZULF010000005.1:0-1980 GCA_045643645.1 Oscillospiraceae bacterium | reverse complement strand
ACCCAGGGGCCCATGGAACGGCCGCCGAGGAAATAGTCGCTCTGGTTCTTATTGCTTCCGTTAAAGAAGAAAACAAGGCCTACAAAAAACAGTACTATAATGTAGCCTATGAATACAATTACTTCTGCGTTGTGCATTTTTTTACCTCTCTTGTCTTTGCTAATGAAACGATAGTTGCATTATACAGCACCAAACTTTTCGCACAAGGGGTGTTTTTTGTATTTTTCCTTGATTTTTTTAATATTTGCGGTATAGTATTATAGTAATTAATAGTTTTCATTTTAATATGAATATCTTTCATACAAGGTGATTTTATGAGCATTTCAAAGTACGCAACGCTGGCAAAGGTCGTTGAGCTCGGCAGTCTTACGAAGGCTGCGGAGGCCCTCGGCTGCACTCAGTCGGCGGTCAGCCACACTATAAATAATCTCGAGTCGGAGTTTGGCTTTGCCGTCATATCCCGCTCGCGCGCAGGCGTGCGCCTCACCCCCGAGGGCGAGAGAATAATGCCCTCTGTTCGCGGTATGCTCAACTATGAGGAGCAGCTGAAGCAGACGGTTTCCGCAATCCGCGGTCTTGACTTCGGCACAGTGCGCATCGGTGCGTTCACCTCCGTTGCGGTTCACTGGCTGCCCGGCGTTATCAAGGAGTTTCAGCGCGACTACCCCAATGTTGAGATTAAGCTGCTCAACGGTGACTACCACGATGTTGAGCAATGGATACTCGAGGGCAGCATTGACCTCGGCTTCGTAAATATGCCCGCAAAGCTCAACTGCGAATGCGTGCCGCTTATGCAGGACAGGCTGCTTGCCATTCTGCCTCCCGACCACAAGTTTGCCTCTTACCCGAAGTTCCCGCTCGTCGAGTGCGAAACCGAGGCGTTCATCACCCTGCTTGAAACCTCAAACCACGACGCAAACCGCGCGCTTTCCGCCGCAGGCGTCAAGCCGAATATCAGGTTTTCCACAAAGGACGACTACGCAATCATCGCAATGGTCGAGCAGGGACTCGGCATTTCGATTATGCCCGAGCTGCTGCTCAAGGGCAGGAATGACAATGTTGCAATAAAGGACCTTGTGCCGCCCTCAAGGCGCACAATCGGTCTTGCAATTCCTGAGCTGAGCAGGCAGAGTCCCGCAACGCAGAAATTCGCCGACTATATAATTCGTTGGGTCACGGCGTGAGCCGTGTTTAGTTTCGTTGCACCGCTTCTGCGTGTCTTTACTGCCACAACCCGACCGGTAAGTGCATACTAAAGTCAAGTCTGTCCATCAACGAATTGGTGCAATCTATGTCGGAAGTAAACGGTCGAGCTACCGCAGTATCGACTATGGTCAGCCTATAACCGAATAAGAAGCGGCTCCCGCCGCACTTTTCTTTGTGTTGCCAAAGAAAAGTTGCAAAAGAAACGCAGCCAAGGGCGGTGCGCAAGGCTCCCCTTGAGGGGAGCTGTCAGCAAAGCTGACTGAAGGGTGGTAACGCATCACCCTTTCGCCCCTTCGGGGCACCTTCCCTCAAGGGAAGGCTTTTTCATTCCGTTGCGACACTTCAGCTAATCTGCACTAGCATAACCCGACCACATTCTTACGACTTACTCCGTACCGATTGGCTGATGGCGGCGGGTGCCGCATTTTATTCGGTTGAAAATTGTACAAATCTGCTTTGCGCTATCACGACCATTTTCTTCCGACTTAGCCTGCACCGATTGGTTGATGGCGGCGGGTGCCGCTTTTTGTCCGATTGAAAGTTGTGCAAATCTTATTTGCAGTTGCCCGACCGCACCGAGAGGCGCTTTTTATTCGGTTATAAATTGTACAAATCTATTTTGCGGTTGCCCGACTACATTCTTCCGACTTAGCCTGCACCGATTGGTTGATGGACAGACTTGACTTTCGCAGGCGCTCACCGGTCGGGATACCACAATAACGACACGCGAAAGCGTCGCAACGAACAAAAAGTGGCTCCCGCCACGTTCGGGAT
>JAZULF010000004.1:0-5352 GCA_045643645.1 Oscillospiraceae bacterium | reverse complement strand
GCGCGGAGCTTTCGCAAAGTCACCGATGACGGCAACCGCCTTGCTTTTGAGCGGCAGGATTCCGTCATTTTTAAGCAGCACCGCGGTCTGCGCCGCAATCTCGGCAGCAAGCGCGTGGTTTTCGTCCTTGTTGCAGTATTTGTTGCGCGTTGCCGCCTGCGTTGAGAAAACCATATCGAGTATCGCATCAATTCGCTCGTCTAACAGCGCCTCGGAAAGTGTGCCGTTTCTTACCGCCTCGGCCACCTGTCTGTCGGTATCGCCGTGTGAGTACGGCATCTCGAGGTTGTCACCTGCAATCAGTCCTGCGACGCGGTCATTGTTGCCGCCCCAATCGGTGACGACCATTCCCTTGTAGCCCCATTCGCCGTAGAGAATGTCGCTCAGAAGGTGCGTGTTTTCGTTTGTGTACTCGCCGTTCAAGCGGTTGTACGAGGTCATAAGGCAGCGCACGCCTCCCTCCTTGACCGCCATCTCAAACGCAGGCAGATAAATCTCGCGCAGGGTGCGCTCATCGACAACGGAGTCGTTTGACATTCTGCGAAGCTCCTGCGAGTTTGCGGCAAAGTGCTTTACGCAGGCGGAAATTCCGTTTGACTGAATGCCGCGAATGAGCGCCGCTGCTGACTTGCCCGCAAGATACGGGTCCTCGGAGAAATACTCGAAGTTTCTGCCGCAAAGCGGATTGCGCTTTATGTTGCAGCCGGGACCGAGAAGCACGCTCACGCCCTCTGCCGCAGCCTCAAGTCCGAGGCGCTCGCCCATTTTCTCGATGAGTGCCTCGTTCCAGGTATTCGCAAGTCCCGATGCCGTCGGGAAGCAGGTCGCGGGCACCGAGGCGCCGAGACCGAGATGGTCGGCGGCGGCATCCTGCTTGCGCAGACCGTGAGGGCCGTCGGAAACCGCCATTGACGGAATGCCGAGCCTTTCTATCGGCTTTGTGTGCCAGAAATCCATACCCGAGGTCAGCGATGCCTTTTCCTCGAGGGTCATTTTGTCGATAAGCTCTTTGTATTTCATTCGTTTTCTCCCGATTTGTTGACTAATTCGTTGTCTTAATTATATATGCATTTCCACCGCTTTTCCATAGCAAAATAACCTACGCGCATTTAACAATTTTTTCATCAAATTTCGTTGACTTTTGACACTCCTTGTGATAGCGTATTATGTAAACTCGCATTTAGATAAGGACCGCCTATGCTGTTTTCAAGCCTTACATTTTTATATGCGTTTCTGCCGCTGAGTCTGCTTGCTTATGCACGCTGCCGCACCCTTCAGCAGCGCAACACCGCGCTGCTGGTTTCGTCCCTCATTTTCTACTTCTGGGGCGAGCCGCTTTATGTGCTGCTGCTTTTGGGTATGAGCCTTGCCGACTGGTTTATCGCGCTTAGAATCGAGCAGTGCGAAAACCCCACGCTGCGCCGTCTGTGGCTTATAGCCGCCTGCGTAATTAACCTCGGACTAATCGGCTTTTTCAAATACTCGGGTCTTGCGTTTTCGCTTTTCGGCGATGTGCCGGAGTTCATCAAAAACATCGCCCTCCCGCTCGGCATTTCCTTCTACACCTTCCAGCTTTTAAGCTATGTTACCGATGTATACCGCGGTGATGCCGCAGCGCAGCGCGAGTACAGGAATGTGCTTTTGTACGCGGCGCTTTTCCATCAGTGCATCGCAGGTCCGATTGTTCGCTACAAGACTATATCCGAGGAGCTTTTCGTCGAGCGCCATGAGCTTGACTCGCTTGCCGACGGTGTGTACCGCTTTGCAATCGGTCTCGGCAAAAAGGTGCTTTTAGGCAATGTCTGCGGTGAGCTTGCAGACGCCCTGCTGCTTTCCGATGCAGCAATCTCGGGCGGCACAAGCGTTGCCGATGCGGCGGCACAGCTTTCGGGCATACCCGTTGTCGGCGTGTGGCTCGGTATGTTTGCCTATATGCTGCACATCTACCTCGACTTCTCGGGCTACTCTGATATGGCAATCGGTCTCGGTCTTATGGTCGGTCTGCACTACCCCGAAAACTTCAACTACCCCTACATCTCAAAATCCGTCACGGAGTTCTGGCGGCGCTGGCACATCTCGCTCAGCACCTTCTTCCGCGACTATGTTTACATTCCCCTCGGCGGCAGCCGCAGCGGCTTAAGGCGCACCATCATAAACCTGTTCATCGTATGGGCGCTTACGGGTCTGTGGCACGGCGCATCGTTTACCTTCGTGCTGTGGGGCATATACTACTTTGGGTTCTTAGTCCTCGAAAAGCTGTATCTCAAGGACAAGCTCGAAAAGCTTCCGAAATTCGTGCCGTGGCTTTACACGATGCTCGTCGTGTTCTTCGGCTGGACTATTTTCAAATTCACCGATATGCACCTTCTCGGTACGGTGTTCAAGGGTATGCTCGGCTTAAACGGCAACCCGTTTACAAGCTTCCAGGTAAAGCTGTTCTTTGAAAACCGCGTTTACATTCTGCTTGTATCGATGCTGTGCTGCACACCGCTTCTCAAAAAGCTCGACTATGCTCTCAGCGCACTTACGGCAAACAGCGAAAGGCTGACTTCTATCTACCGCACAGCGCACTACTGCATCATTCCCTCAGTAATTTTAGTGCTGTCAACGGCAATGCTCGTCGGCGGCAGCTACAATCCGTTTATCTACTTCCACTTCTGATTGACTATGAAAAAAAGTAACCGCAAAATTGAATATGTTATCCCGTTTTTCATCATTTTTGCGGTGATTACGGTTATCGCGTGGCTTTTGCCGCTGCGGCCTACCGACTCTGTCGATGAAAAGCGCGAGCTTGCGCATTTTCCCAAGTTCAGCTTCCGCAGCTTTGCCGACGGTGATTACTTCGCGGACATTGACACCTGGTTTTCCGACACCTTCACCCTCCGCAACCGCTGGATTTCGCTGAGCGAGCGCGTGGAGGCGCTTTACGGTCACTCGGACATTGCCATTTACGGCGGACTCACAACTCCCGATGCCATTCCCGTTGAGCCTACTCCGCAGCCGACAGAGGAGATAAGCAAGTGGGATGTTGTCGACAAGGACAACTGGCACGGCAAGGTCGTTGACGATGACGATTTCGTCAGCTTCGGCACTGTTTTGCAGATTGACGATGCCTGCTACGAATTCTTCTACTTCTACAAGGACGGTGCGGACAAATTCGCAAGCCTTATTGAGCGCACAGCCAACATTGCGGGCGACAGGGCAAAGGTTTACAGCGTGCTTGCGCCCACCGCAATCGGCATTATGTTTGAGCAGGATTATCTCGACAAGATAGGCGCACCCGATGAGTCCGAGGCGCTCAACTATATCTACGGTCAGCTTGACAAGGCAAAGGGTGTTGACACCTTCAACGCACTGCGCTATCACAACGGCGAATATCTGTATTTCCGCACCGACCACCATTGGACCGCGCAGGCGGCATACTACGCCTACCGTCAGTATTGCAAGACAGCAGGCATATCCCCTGCCGACCTCAGCAATTTTGAGGAAAAGACCTTCGATAACTACTACGGCTCACTGTGGTCATACGCAAAGCGCAGCAATCTTATAAGCTCCGACGCCGTACACGCATTTGTACCGCCCGGAGACCTCGAAACCGTCATCACCACCTCCGACGGCGACACCTATCCCATCAGCATCATCACCGATATGACAAACGCGGACAAGAGCATGAAGTATCTCTGCTTCATCTCGGGCGATAACCCCTTCACGCACATTACGAACAAGAGTCTTGACTCGGACAAAAACTGCCTTGTAATCAAGGACAGCTTCGGCAACTGCTTCGTGCCGTACCTGACGCAGAATTACAAGAATGTCTATGTCGTCGATTACCGCAGCTACCGCGAGATGACCGTCAACGAGCTTATTGACACCTACAATATTAGTGATATTATTTTTGTGAACTCTGTTTCTGTCGCATTGTCCGACATTACAACACAGAATATAGAAAAGGTTGTTGGGAAATAATGAAAACTCCTCTGATGATGATAATTAATCCCGCCGCAGGCAAGGGTCACTACAGAAAGGGTCTTGCCGAGGCGCTTAAGAATCTCTCCGATGCAGGCTACGAGGTTTCGCTGTTTTTCACCGAACGCCGCGGCCACGCAACCGAGCTTGCTGAGAAATACGGCGGACAGTTTGAAAAGCTCATCTGCCTCGGCGGTGACGGCACTCTTGCCGAGGTTATCACGGGACTTATGAAGCTCGAGAAAAGACCGCAGGTCGGCTACTTCCCCATCGGCACGGCAAACGATATTGCCCGCACCCTCGGTCTGCCGAAGAACGACATTCTGTGGTCGACAAAGCGTTTCCTCGAGGGCAAGCCCATGGTATTCGACACGGGCAAGCGCGGCGACGGCTACTTCAACTACATTGCCGCCTTCGGCGCATTCACCGAGGTAAGCTATGGCACGCCGCAGGAGGCAAAGCGCAAATTCGGTGAGCTTGCATACATCGTCGGCGCATTCAAGGCGCTCAGCGGTCTTAAAAGCCGCCATGTGCGCGTTGAGTATGATGACGGCGTGCTTGATGACGAATTCCTCTACGGCAGCGTTTCAAACTCCTACTCCGTTGCAGGTCTTGTCGACCTTCCCAAGGATTTGGTTGACCTCGGTGACGGCGTGCACGAGCTTATTATGATTAAGAAGCTGCCCAACCTTATGACCATCTTCCCGCTTGCCGCAAGAGTGCTTACGCACGATTTGTCCAGCGAGTACATAGTCATCAAAAAGACCACAAAGGCAAAGTTCATTTTCGATGAGCCGGCAACCTGGACCTTCGACGGCGAGGACGGCGGCGCACATCAGGAAATCTCCTTTGAAAACTGCTGCAAGGCAATTGAAATCATCTGCTGATAAACAAAAAACCGTAGGATTAAATCCTACGGTTTTATTTTTTTATAAAATCCTTTGCGCGCAAAGCCCGGGGTTTACGGTTTCGTCGCAGACAATCGTAAGTGCCGCGGCCTTCATCGCGGCGGCAGCGCTCTCGCGCAGGGAAAGTCCATGCACACCTGCCCATATGATTGCCGCAGTTGCCGCATCTCCGCAGCCCGTTGCGTTTACTATCTTTGTGCTTTCGCAGGGCAGCGTGACTATCTCATCGCCCTCAGCGGCAAGCACGCCCTCTCTGCCGAGGCTTATGAATACACGCTTTACTCCCGCATCGATTAGCTTTTGCGCGGCATTGAGCGCACTGTCCTCGCCCGTAAGACTCTTTGCCTCAAGCTCATTCGGCTTGAACGCGCAAAGCCTGCCGATTGCGGGCTTGAGTCTTTCCGCCTTTGCGGTGGAAACGGGGTCGGCATAAAGCGGCGCGGTGACATTCTCCGCAATCCAGCTCAGCGTTTCTGCG
>JAZULF010000003.1:0-30229 GCA_045643645.1 Oscillospiraceae bacterium | reverse complement strand
CAGGTCAAGGTCGGCGATGTAATAGAAATTGCATTCGGCCAGCGCACACTCAAGGTTGAGGTGCTTGCAGTAAACGAAACTGCCAAAAAAGACGAAGCACCCGCAATGTACAGAGAAATTGAGTAATAAAAAATGCCCGTCATAAAGACGGGCATTTTGCTTATTAATTATTCGCCGAAGTCGAGAACGCGGAGCATACGGACCAGGGTAAGTCTGTTGCGGATTGCCGCGGAGATAGTGAGCATTTCATCTGCAAGCTCGGGCTTGATGCCAACATGCTCAGGCAGATACTTTGCGTTGCAGCCCTTGTACAGAGCCTCCATTTCCTCGGTAGAGGGAATTGCATCGATAAGTGCCTTTATCTCGTCCCAGTGGTCAACAATGTTCTGGGGGTCAAAGGTGCCGAGAACATCGTTTGCGTTTTCTTTGATGATGCCTGCTGCAAGTCTTTCGCCGAACTTCTCGGTAATCCACTCATCGGTCAGCGGCTCAAATGCCTTTGCCTTGGGAGTACCCATTGCTGCAAGCTCGTGATACTTTTTGATGCATGCGAAGGTGCCTACACCGACGCATTCGCCGTGTATGCCCTCAGCGCCCTCAAAGCGGGGAGGCTGCATCTCGACGAGGTGAGCCATGAGGTGCTCAGCGCCGGAGGCGGCTCTGGAGTGGTTTAGAAGCTGCATGGTAATGCCGCTCTTCATCTGAGCCATAGTCATTGCCTCGTGGTCTGCAACGCCTGTTGCGGCATATTTATCGGCAGCCTCGCGCATAATGGCAAGTGCCTCTTCGGCAAGCTCTGCTACCATGGGGCAGTAGTACTCATCGGCAACGATTTTGGAGATTTTCCAGTCGGTAACGGATATGTACTTTGAAAGAATATCATTGATGCCGCTTGCAACGAGTCTTGCGGGTGCGCCCTTGATGATGTCAAGGTCTGCAACAACGAGGACGGGTGCGCACATTGCGGTGGACTTCTTCTGACCGTTGAGGATTGCGGAGCAGATGTTTGCAGTGAAGCCGTCGGAGGAGGCGAGGGTGGGGACAGCGACAAAGGGGATACCCAGCTTGAATGCGGGATAGCGGCCGAAGTCCATAATTGTGCCTGCGCCGTAAGCTACGATGACCTCAATGTCCGTGTCAAGCTCTGTCATCATCTTCTCAATGATAACATCCTCTGCACGCAGACCCTTGGACTCGAGAACGATTTCCTGGTCAGCCTTGACATGCTTGCCCTCGGTGAGCTTGTAGATTACATCGTCATATACGACAGCGCGCTTCTTGTCGGCAAGACCGACATCTGCCATATACTTTTCAAAATTTGCGATAGCGCCGTATTCAACGGCAACGAGCTTGGTTTCAAGCGCATGCTCTCTGCCGCATACACATTTGCCCACATACTTTTCACAATCCATTATCATAGAAAAACAACCTCTTTTCAGTCTGATTTGTCTGAGATGTGTATAAACAAAGCTGCATAATAAACGGGAGAGGCATAACTGCATCTCCCGATATTATGAAAAATATATCTTAAATCGCGTATTTCTTAATATCTTCGCCGACGGTGTCGGGGTCGATGGAAACGCTGATAACAAACTCAATATTTTCTTTGACGGAGAAGGCTTCAAGCCAGCTGAGGAATTCGCTGAAAGCCGCTGCGTCTTTATTGCTTACGATTTTGTAGAAATTGTCAACAAAAACATGGGTTATGTCGTAGTTACCGGAATGAAGACCGCAGATAAAGCCTCTGATAAACTCATAAGAGCCGATATCATAAGCACCTGCTTCAATAAGGCGTGCCTGATAAGGGATATCATAGGTGAGCTTCTGTTCCTTTTCAATGCAGACAACATCGCCGTCTTCCTTGTTAACTGCCTCGCGTACGAGCTCAACAAGGCGCTTTGTCTTGCCGGTACCCTTCATACCCATAATCAACTTAACCATTGTGACCATCTCCTTTAAATATAATGGTTTGTTTAATTATGTTTAGATTAACATTTTTCTCAATACAAAGCAAGAGAAAATGTGCAAATAATCATAAACCCGAACCGGTAGTATATACCTATCGGTTCGGGTAATTATCATTCGGGTTTGCCGAGCATTTTGAACATATTCTTTTTGTAAGCCTCAACGCCGGGCTGGTCAAAGGGATTTACACCGGACATATATCCCGAGATTGCACATGCAAGCTCAAAGAAGCATACCAAGGATGCAAAGCCTGCTTCGTCTCTTGCGGGAACGGAAATGCCGATGTTGGGAACACCGCCGGAGATGTGCGCAGCCTTCACAGCTTCCGTTGCGGTCTTACAGATATCACCGAGGTCCTTGCCTGCAAGATAGTTAAGACCGTCGGCATCGCCCATCTCAAAGGGAATGCTGAAGCCGCGGCGGGGAGCCTCGAAGCTTACGATGCTTTCCATAAGAGTGCGGGGACCGTCCTGAATGTACTGACCCATGGAATGCAGGTCAGCGGTGAATTCAACGGAGGCGGGGTAGATGCCTATGCCGTTTTTGCCTTCGCTTTCGCCGTAAAGCTGTTTCCACCACTCAGCCATAAATCTGAAGCTGGGTTCGTAGCAGCCGAGGATTTCAATGGTTCTGCCGTTGCGGTACAGATGCTGTCTTGCGGCGGCATACTGCCATGCGGGGTTTTCGGGAGAGCGCAGGTCAAGTGCCGCGAACTCCTCGATTGCGCAGTTGATAACGGTTTTGATATCAATGCCTGCAACAGCCATCGGCAGCAGACCGACTGCGGAAAGCACGCTGTAGCGACCGCCGACATCGTCGGGAACAACGAAGCATTCCCAACCCTCTGCATCAGCAAGGGACTTGAGCACACCGCGGCTTGAGTCGGTAGTGGCGAAAATGTGCTTCTTGGCGGCGTTGCCGTACTTTTCCTTCAGAAGCTTGCGGAAGATGCGGAATGCAAGAGCGGGCTCGAGTGTTGTGCCTGACTTGGAAATTACATTTACATCGAAGTCCATATCGCCGAGCTGCTCGAGGGTATCGTTGAGCGCGTCGGGGGACAGACCATTACCGACAAAGAAAATCTTAGGGTCATCGGCAGCGGGAATTGGGCGCAGAAGCTCAATTGCTCCGCGGGCTCCGAGGTAGGAGCCACCGATACCGATAACAACAAGCGCCTTTGAACGGGCACGAATGCGCTGAGCAGCGCTTAAAATGCTCTTAAGCTCAGTGTCCTTGATGCGCTGAGGCAGACCGAGCCAGCCGGTGAAATCATTGCCTGCACCGGTGCCGTCAACGAGTGCTCTGTGAGCCTCGGCGGCTGCTGCGTAGTCAAGCTCAGCGGGGTCGCAAAATGTTGCAAGACCTGATAAATCAACCTTAACCATAAATTCCTCCATAGCTGAAGTAGTTTAATGATTAATTATACACCCAACACCGGAAAATGCAAGCAAATTATAGCTGCGTGGGGAAGAAGATGCGAAAATTCAACAAATTTCACATTAAAGTGGTGCAAACTACCTGCTCCCGAAATAGTTTTTTGCGAGATTTGTGAATATTCCGAACAGATTGGCGCGTTCAACCGCGTTTGCGGCAACCAACGGCACCTCGCGGAACACCTCTCCGTCAATTTCCACTGTCAGTTTTCCCAGCTGCTGTCCCTCACTTACGGGGGCTGCAACAGACTCGGGAAGCTCTATGCTGTAGCTGATATCTGATGTGCCGTTTTTGCTTATAAGTGCTGTTTCCTCGCCGGTGTAAACGGGCTGCACGGAGTCTGCGCTGCCGAGCCTTACGGCAACGGGAGGAAGCACCTCATCGGCTCTCAGGGAGCAGAGCTTATAATTGGCAAAGGCGTAGTTGAGCAGCGCCTTCGCGTCATTGTTTCGTGAGTCAATCGTTTCGCCGTGCATGATTACGGCAATATACTCAACGCCGTCGCGCTCGGCGGTAGCGGAAAGACAGTACATAGCCTCGTTTGTGAAGCCTGTTTTCAGCCCCGTGCAGCCGTCGTAGTAATACACGAGCTTATTGGTGTTTGAAAGACCGAATTCGCCGTTGCGTATGGAATCCATCCATATTGTCGAGTATTTCTTGATAAGGTCGTGCTTTATAAGCTCACGGCTTATAACCGCAAGGTCGTAGGCGCTTGTGTAGTGCTCGGGGTCGTTGAAAAGTCCCGTGCAATTGCAAAAGTGCGTGTTTTTAAGTCCTAACTCTGCCGCACGCTCATTCATTCTCTGCACAAACGCCTGCTCCGAGCCGCATAAAAACTCGCTCATTGCAACGGCGCAGTCGTTTGCCGATACAACGGTTATGCATTTGAGCATTTCGTCAACGCTCATTTTCTCGCCCTCCTCGAGAAAAACGCAGCTTCCGCCGAAGGAAGCTGCTCTCTCCGAGGCAATGACGGTATCGTCAAGGCTTATATCACCGCGCTCTATGGCTTCGACAATAAGCAGCATGGTCATAACCTTAGTAACGCTTGCAGGCGGACGCTCCTCGTGAGCATTCTTTTCGTAGATTACCTCACCGCTTGTTTTCTCCATAAGTATTGCCGACGGTGCGGAGATATCAATTGCGTCATCGCACAGCGTTTCTATGGCGTATGCCGGAGCGGAAAAAATCAGCGCGGCAAGTACAGTGCAAAGAAATTTTTTCATGGCTTATCCCTCCGTAAAAAGCTTATGCACATCGAGAGGAATAATGAATTTAAATAAAGACATATCATAAGTTGCAAAATTATGCTTTATTCGACAAAAAACGAATATCTCTGCGGCTACCGTAAATGCGAAATATCATTGAAAAGCCTTGCGTTTTGAACATTGTCAACAGGTTTTTCAACATTGCATATGCGGGAAATATGCAAATTCAGTTTACATAATACCAAAAATATAAAAATGCAAAAGGAAGAATATAAAATTTACATAATAACTGTTGACTGTGAAAATAAGTGATAGTAAAATCAAAAATGCAAAACTCGGAGGTGATGCGGTTGAAGAATATGAGCAACAAATACGGAAAATATATAGCCTTTGGTTTAACCTTGTTTGCGGTGCTTGCATGCGCAATCCTGTTTTACTTTGGGCTTGACTATATAGGCTCGTTTTTTAGGGCATTAGGCTCGTTCCTCGGAATTCTCAGTCCGTTTATATGGGGCCTGATTATTGCATATCTGCTGGGACCTCCGATGTCAATGTACAAGAACAAGGTCTTTACCCCGATTTGCGAAAAGTGCAATAAAAAGTGGCCGAAGCTTAAGATTGGCGAGAAGCTGCCTAAGGTGCTGGCGCTGATTTTTGCTGAGATAAGCCTGCTTCTGGTTATAACCCTGCTGATTTACCTCATCGTACCTCAGGTTTATGAGAGCATCGCGGCAATTGTTGCAAACAGCCCGCAGTACTTTGACTCTGCCTACAGCGCAATGGATAAGCTCCTGCAGGAGCATCCCGTTATTGAGGAATATGCAACAAAGGTATTCGGTAATATGACCGATGCACTTACATCCTGGGCAAAGAACACACTGCTGCCAGGTATGGATAACATCATTGCAAACATCACCACCGGTGTTTACTTTGTCATCAAGGCGGTTTACACCACGGTAGTCGGCATTGTTGTTTCCGTCTATGTGCTTTCAAACCGCGAAAAATTCCAGGCGCATGTCAAAAAGCTGATGTACTGCATCTTCAATTCCGAAAACGCAATGAGCATCAGCAAGGCTGTTAAGTTTGCGGATAAAACCTTTATGGGCTTCATAGTCGGCAGACTTCTTGACGCGGCAATAGTCGGCGTAATCTGCTATATCTGCTGCCTCGTGCTCAAGATGCCCTACGCACTGCTTATTGCGGTTATTGTCGGTGTGACGAACATCATTCCGTTCTTCGGACCGTTCATCGGAGCAGTTCCGTCGGCACTGCTCATTCTCCTTGTAAATCCGTGGAAGTGCGTGATATTCCTGATATTCATCCTTATTCTGAAGCAGGTTGACGGCAACATAATCGGACCGAAGATTCTCGGTGAGTCAATCGGCATCAACGGCTTCTGGGTAATCTTCTCCATCATTCTGTTCGGTGGCCTGTTCGGCTTCTGGGGTATGCTTCTTGGCGTTCCCGTATTTGTAATAATCTATACTGTAATTGAAATGATTATTGACAAAAAGCTTAAAAAGAAGGGCCTGCCCAGTGACGCTGAGGAGTACATGCATTTGGATTACATTGACCCCGAGTCGGGCGAAATGGTAATGCTTAATACGCAGGAAAAAGATTAAAAACGATAAAAAAGAGCTTTGCATCGTGTGATGCAAAGCTCTTTTGCTTTTTAATTATCTGTGAGCAAGATTATCGTGCGCATCCTTCAGCGCCGAGCAAAGTGCGTTGATGTCTTCCTCGGTTGTGAAGCGCGAAAAGCTAATGCGCACCGCACCGTCAATAACGGGGGCAGAAAGTCCGAGCGCCTCAAGCACATGGCTTCTGCCGCCTTTTTTGCAGGCGGAGCTGCGTGAAATATATATGCCGCGCGCCTCCATGAAGTTCATACGCACCTCGCTGCGCCAGCCGGGGAGGGAAACGCTGAGAACATGGGGAGAGCCTCCGCCGATAATGACCGCCTCGGGTATGGATGCGGTAATCTTTTCAACGGCAAGAGCGCGAAGTCTGCCCATTCTATCGGTGCTTTCAGCCATGCAGGCCTTTGCAATTTCGCAGGCAGTGCCGAAGGCTGCAATCTGAGGCATAGGCTCAGTGCCGGCGCGCATACCGCTTTCCTGAGCGCCGCCAATGATATAGGGCTTGATTTTAACCCCACTTTTGATATACAATGCGCCTATGCCCTTAGGTGCGTGGATTTTATGTCCGCTGACGGTAATCATATCCGCACCGAGCCTTTTTGCACTGAACGGAACCTTCATAAATGCCTGAACGGCATCGGTGTGAAGCAGTGCCTGCGACTTTTTTGCACGCAGTGCCTTTGCAATTGCGGCAATGTCAGTAACGGCACCTGTTTCGTTGTTTACCATCATAAGGCTGACAAGCACCGTGTCGGGGCGAAGTGCCTCGATTACAGACTCGGCCTTTATTGAGCCATCGGGCTCGGGCTTGAGAAAGGTAACATCAAAGCCGCGCTTTTCAAGCTCATACATGGACTTGCGCACCGCATCGTGCTCAACCTCGGAGGTAATTACATGCATACCCTTGCGGCGCATGCTTTCCGCGCCGTTGATAATTGCCCAGTTATCGCCCTCGGAGCCGCAGGAGGTGAAGAATACCTCATCGGCATTGCAGTCAAGCGCCTTTGCAAGCTGCTTGCGCGCTGTGTCAAGCACAGCCTTTGCCTCGCGGCCTTTTGTATGCGTTGAGCTCGGATTGCCGTAGAACTCCAGCATTGTTTTATAAGCCGCCTCAGCTGCCTCGGGGCAGACTCTCGTGGTCGCGGCGTTATCAAGATAAACTTCCATAATAAACTCCTCTGTGAATAATGGAGATGATAATATGAAATACATTATATACACTCTCGGCTGTAAGGTCAACCAATATGAAACTCAGGCCATGGAAACTCTGCTCAACGAGCACGGTCATACCGCTGCGGCTGAGGGAGAGATTGCGGATGCGGTCATAGTAAATACCTGTGCGGTAACCGCTGAGGCAGGCCGCAAATCCCGCCAGGCAATAAACCGCCTGCGCGAGGAAAACCCCGATGCCATAGTTGCCGTATCAGGCTGCTACTCACAGCTCAGCCCCGATACCGCCGAGAAGCTCGGTGCCGATGTTGTTTTCGGCAGCAACGACAGAGTGAAGCTCGTTGCCGCAATTGAGGAAGCCTATGCAACGGGTGCGAGAGCAAGATGCCTCGATAAGCCCTTTGAGCGCAGAGTATTTGAAGAGCTGCCCGCAGGTGCGGTTGCAGGTCATACACGCGCTCTTCTCAAGATTCAGGACGGCTGCGTCAATTTCTGCAGCTACTGCATAATTCCGTACACAAGAGGCCGCGTGCGCAGCCTGCCGATTGAAACTGCCGCACAGCAGGCGGCAGAGCTTGATAAGCTCGGCTATCTTGAGCTTGTTGTAACGGGTATAGAGATTGCATCCTATGGCGTTGACCTCGAGGGCAAACCCGACCTTGCCGATGTTATCTGCGCAATTGCAAAGGCAGCACCGCATATGCGCCTGCGCTTAGGCTCAATTGAGCCGAGTGTAATCACAGATGATTTCTGCCGCCGTCTTGCCGAAACGGGCAGTGTGTGCAGACACTTCCATCTGTCACTTCAGTCAGGCTGCGATGAGACACTCAAGGCAATGAACCGCAAGTACGATACCGCACGCTTCATTGAAGCGGCAGAGCTTCTGCGCAAGTATTTCCCGGGATGCGCGCTCACCGCCGACCTTATCGTCGGCTTCCCCGGCGAAACCGAGGAGCATCAGCGCAAAACATTGGAATTCCTCGAAAAAGTTGCATTTTCCGATGTCCATATTTTCCCGTACTCACGCAGACCGGGTACTCCTGCCGATAAGATGGACGGTCAGCTTGACCGTGCAACCAAGGCACAGCGCTCAAAGCAGGCACGAGCGGTTGCGGCAAAAACCCGCAAGGCATATCTTGAGTCTGCAATCGGTACTGTACTTCCCGTACTCTTTGAAACGGAAGAGAAGGGAATGTGGCAGGGCCATAGCGACACATATGTTCTCGTAAAGGCAGAGGGTGAAAACCTCCGTGGCCTTGTAAAGAATGTGCAGATTACGGGTGTTTCCGGCGAAATGCTTGTAGGAAAAACAATTTGACGGTTAAACTGACACATTGTATAATATAAAAGTTATCTAATCTTTGAAAGGAGTGCTCATTTTGTCGAGAGATAGAATTTATAATTTTTCGGCAGGCCCGTCAATGATGCCTGAATCGGTGCTGAAATCAGCAGAAAGCGAAATAATGGATTACCGATCTACCGGCATGTCGGTGATGGAAATGAGCCACCGCAGCAAGGTTTTCGCAGAAATCTTCGCAGAGACCAAGGCAAAGCTCAAGGCAGCGCTTAATGTTCCCGATACACACGAAATTCTGTTCCTGCAGGGCGGTGCGACTCTGCAGTTTGCGGCTGTGCCCATGAATCTTATGGGCGGCAGTTCAGTTGCCGATTATGCTGTAACGGGCAACTTTTCATCACTTGCGGCAAAGGAAGCTGCAAAGTACGGCAAGGTAAACATTGCCTGCGACAGCTCTGACCGCGGTCATAGCTATATTCCCGAGCAGAGTCAGCTTATCGTAAGCTCAGAGGCTGAATATTTCTACTACTGTGCTAACAATACCATTTACGGTACCGAGTGGCAGTATCTTCCCGATACAAAGGGCAAGACACTTGTCTGCGATATGTCGTCAAACATTCTGTCAAAGCCCGTAAATGTATCCGACTACGGTCTGATTTTTGCCGGTGCGCAGAAGAATATGGCACCTGCAGGGCTTACTGTTGTTATCATCGATAAAGCGCTTGCAGGCAGACAGAGTACAATCTGTCCTACTGTAATGAGTTACGAAACGCTCATCAAGAAGGACTCAATGCACAACACGCCTCCGTGCTGGTGCATATATATGCTCGGCCTTATGCTCGACTGGCTTGAGAGTATGGGCGGCGTTTCGGGTATGGAGCAGCTTAAAGCTGCCCGCGCAGCAAAGCTCTATGACTATCTTGATAACAGCAAGCTCTTTATTCCGCATGCAGAAGTTGGTTCGAGAAGTGATATGAATATCACCTTCAGAACAGGAAACGATGAGCTTGATGCCGAATTTGTGAAGAATGCGGCTTCCTGCGGCCTTGTAAATCTCAAGGGCCACAGACTTACAGGGGGAATGCGCGCATCCCTGTACAATGCAATGCCCATGGAGGGTGTTGACGCGCTGATAGATTATATGAAAAAATTCGAGGTACAACATAATGCGTAACATCAAGACAATAAATAATATTTCGCCCGCGGGCATTAACAAGCTTCTGGACCTTGGCTACAATGTCGGAGCAGATGTAGAGAATCCCGACGGCATAATCGTCCGCAGCGCAGATATGCACAGCTTTGAGCCGAACGAGAACCTTCTCGGTGTTGCAAGAGCGGGCGCTGGCTACAACAATATTCCCATCGAGGATTTCGCAGAAAAGGGCATCGTTGTTTTCAACAGCCCCGGCGCAAATGCTGAGGCAGTAAAGGAGCAGACTCTCTGCACTCTGGTTATGACCTCCCGTGATGTTCTCGGCAGTATCGAGTGGGTTAAGAGCATTGCAGGCGAGGGCGATAATATCCCCGCACTCGTAGAAAAGCACAAGTCCAACTTTGCAGGTCCCGAGCTTATGGGTAAGACCATCGGCGTTCTCGGCCTCGGTGCAACCGGTGCTATGGTAGCAAATGCATGCCAGGCAATTGATATGGAGGTTATCGGCTTCGACCCGTTCATGTCCGTTGATTCCGCATGGCGCCTCAACCGCGATGTAAAGCGTGCAGAGGATATCGGCGAGATTTTCAGAAAGTGCGATTATATCAGCATCAACATTCCCTACAACGAGAACACCCATCATCTGCTTGACAAGAAGGCATTTTCGATGATGAAGGACGGCGTTCGCATTATCAACGAGTCCCGCGCAGAGGTTGTTGACGATGATGAAATGCTGCTTGCACTTGAAAGCGGCAAGGTCGGCAAGTATGTAACCGACTTCCCGAACAAGAAGATACTCGGCGGCAAGAATGTAATTGCTCTTCCGCACCTCGGCGCTTGCACTCCCGAGAGTGAGGACCGCTGCGCAGAGATGGCAGCAAAGCAGCTGCACGATTACATAAAGAACGGCAACATCACAAACTCCGTAAACCTGCCCTCTGCAAAGCTTGAGAGAATGGGCGTCTGCCGTCTGTGCGTAATCCACCACAACGTTCCCGGTATGATTAACCGCATACTTGACCTCATCACCAAGAAGAACATCAATGTCGAGCATATGATTAATAAGCCCTACGGCCGCTATGCTTACACTATTATCGACCTTAACGATGTCATCTGGGATGATACTGCAAACACCATCCGCGAGATGGACGATGTACTCAGAGTACGCGTTCTGCAGTAATCAGCTATGAAATAATCCTGAGCCGTGCAGCAAACCTCGGCTCAGGATTTTTTGTTTACAATTTTTTTATATATTTTTGGGGATGTTGTACTATAATATATGATTAAATTGTAGAATAACAAGGTGTACATTCAATGAGAGAAAAATTTGCTCGTTTTATGGCAGGACGCTATGGAAATGACCAACTGAACAGGTTCCTTTCGATAGTCAGTGTAGTGCTTTTTGTGGCAGCTATTATACTCAACGGAACAAGACTGTCCGCTGTTATGTGGCTGTTTGCATTAGTGCTGCTGATACTTGTGTATGTGCGCATGTTCTCCAGAAACAGATACAAGCGTGTCGAGGAAAACAACCGCTATATGCAGGCCAGCTACAAGTTCAAAAACAAGCTCAGAATGCTCAAGGAGCGTTGGGTGCAGCGTAAGGATTATAAGTTCTTTTCCTGCCCTGCATGCCACACCACACTTCGTGTTCCCAAGGGTAAGGGCAAGATAAACATCGTATGCCGCAAGTGCGGCAATTCCTTCCAGGGCAAAACCTGATGTTCGGCTATGTAACTGCGCAGCTCAAGCTGCTTACGGATGAGCAGCGGCGGCGCTATAATGCCTGCTACTGCGGTCTGTGCCATACCCTGCACGAGCGTCACGGTCTGCTTGCGCGTATGACGCTGACATACGATATGACCTTCCTTGTGCTGCTGCTGAACTCACTGTATGAGCCATACGAGCTCAGCGGTGAGGCAAAATGTCCCGCGCATCCGATAAAGCAGCGAGGCTACTGGCAGTCACCGATAACGGACTACGCAGCGGATATGAACATTGCCCTTGCGTATCTCAACTGCCGCGATGACTGGGAGGACGATATTGATATCGCAGCGCTTGCCGAGTCAAAGCTGATGGAAGCCTCGTATAAGGAAATCTGCGAAAAATATCCGCGTCAGTGCGGCGTGATTGAGCAGTGCCTTGCTGAGCTGAAGGCAATTGAGGACAGCTTCAAGCCCGAGCCCGATGCGGCAGCACGCAGCTTCGGCAAGCTTATGGCGGAGCTGTTTGTTTACAAAGAGGACCGCTGGAGCAATGACCTGCGCGGTCTCGGAATGGCGCTCGGTCAATTCATATATGTTATGGATGCGTGTATTGACCTCAAGGACGATAAACGCTATTATAAGTACAATCCCTTTTGCCATCTGTACGGACGCCTTGACGAGCAGGAGCGGTTTACCGATATTCTGCAGATGATTATGGGCGAATGCGTCTATTGGTTTGACCGCCTTCCGATTGTTCGTGATGCAGGTCTTATCAAGAACATTCTCTGCTTCGGTGTATGGAGCAAATTCAATCAGCATTATAATATTAAAGATAAAAACTGAAGGAGCAGTGCCCAAATGGTACAGGACCCCTATTCCGTCCTCGGCGTTTCAAGAAATGCCAGCGATGAGGAAATAAAAAAAGCATATCGCGAGCTTGCAAAGAAGTATCATCCCGACCGCAACCCCGGTGATGAAGAAGCAGCACGCAAGATGAATGAAATAAACGCAGCATATGACCAGATTAAGAACGGCACCGCAGGCAGCCAGCAGTATGGCGGCTACGGTAGCTACGGAAACGGTAGCTACGGCAATTACGGCGGCTTTGGCGGATTCGGAGGCTTTGGAGGCTTCAACGGCTTCGGTGGAGCATACGAGCAGCCTCAGGAGCGCGCAGAATGCCGCGCTGCGGTAAATTACATACGCAACGGCAGATATAATGAAGCACTCACTGCACTTTCTCAGGTGCCTGAGAGCGAGCGTGACGGCAGATGGTACTATCTGCACGCCGTTGCCAATATGTACCTCGGAAACCGCATAGCAGCGCTTGAGAGCGCACAGCGCGCGGTAGAGATATCTCCCGATAACACAGAGTACAGAAGACTTCTCGAAACCCTGCAGTCGGGCGGAAACTATTATAAGAATTACAGCAACAACACTTATTCCGACTGCGGTCTTTGCAGTGACTGCTGCAATATGTACCTGTGCCTGTCCTGCCTCACTCCCTGGGGCGGTTGCTGCTGCTGATATGAAAAACCAAACTGTAGTCAAGGCAAGCCTTGACTACAGTTTTTTATTTGAAAAGCTCGTTGATAAAGCCTTCGGTAAACTCGTTTAGTGCGTCAAAGTCAATATAGTGCTTATACTCAGCCTCAAGCAGGTCGTGATACTCCTTTGCCCATGTAAGGTATCCGATTGCACTGTCAATAAGCTCGCGGTATAGCCGCTCGCGCTGACGGATTTCAGCCTTGTGGGTCTTGAGGATATCGGAGGGGATAAGCGCATCAAGCCGAATATGCCGCCACGGATTTTTAATCGGCATTGCCGACGCGGCAACAAAACCAAGACTATACTCAGGCAGCAGTACCGCATCAAGCTCATCGGGGCACAGCGGGTCGGGGCAGAGTATAAGCCTTTCACCGCGCTGTGAGGCGCATTTTGCAGCCTCGGACAGATACACCTGCGCAAGACCAAAACGGTCATCAATCGAATATATTCGTTTACATAATAATTTAACAGTGTCGGCAAGAGTAATCTCACCGCTGCAGCCTATACCGCGGATAAAGCGCCTTTCGGTGCGGCCGATTTTTATCGAGCAGCGCAGCTCGCCTAATTCTCTGCGCAGTGCGCTTTGCGCTCTTTTCTTAGCGGTATTCAGCTCTTTTTCACTAAATAGCTGCGGAATATGAACTTTTTTTATATCTGCGGCTGCGCTTAAATATTTGTATGCCGAGGAATACATCTGTTTATACAACTTCGTATACTCTGCGATTTTTTCACTTTCTGCTCTTGAACAGAATTTGCCTAAGTTAACATAACAACTGTTATATCCGAACAACTCCGGCTCAATTATGTGCGGCGCGGTTGCATCGGCAAATCCGAGCTTCAGCGCAGGGATGTAAACCCCGTCCAATGACTCGGGGTCACCCGAACATATAATGTACTCAACATCGTAGCCGAACTCTTCAGCCCTTGCACCGATTTTTTTCATAAAGCTTGATTTTCCGCTGCCCGGTCCGCCCTTGATAAGATAGAGAAAATCACCGTCTGAATGAGCAAAATCGTCGTATAGCGAATAAAACCCGTCACCTGAGTTTGCGCCGAGAAAAAACTTGACATTCATAAAACCACCTCACCCTTGCATTTTATGCTAAGATTGACAACGGAGTGCGGCGATGATAGTATTTTAAGCAGGAGATGAAGCTATGAAGGATTACATATTATTTGACTTTGACGGCACGGTGTTCGATACCGCCGAGGGTATAACAAAGTGCGTGCAGTACGCGCTGAATAAGATGGGAATTGAGGCTGAGCTTGACGAGCTTATGTGCTTTGCAGGCCCTCCGCTTACGGAGATGTTTTCGCTTAAATACGGAATGAGCGCGGAGGATGCAAACAAGGCGGTTGACCTCTACCGCGAGAGATACAGACCCGTCGGATGGACAGAATGCAAGCCCTTTGACGGTATGCACGAGCTTTTGCTCAAGCTGCGCGCAAGCGGCAAAAAGCTTGCAATTGCAACAAGCAAGCCACGGTATTTTACTGAGCAGATTCTCAGTAAGAACGGTATGCTTGAGGATTTTGACATAATCTGCGGCGCGGAGTTTGACGGAACGCGCAGTCAGAAATGGGAGGTCATTGAGTATGTCCTCGAGCAATTCGGCATAACTGCAGACATGGCAATTATGGTCGGTGACAGAAAATACGATGTAATCGGCGCAAAGAAGTGCGGAGTTGACTGCATCGGCGTACGCTTCGGCTATGCAGAGGAAAATGAGCTTGAAGAAAACGGCGCCGTGTATGTTGCCGAGGATGCCGAAGACCTGTACGAATACCTTATGAAATAAAAAAGCAAGGGCCTTACCCTTGCTTTTTACTCTATCGGAAGCTGAATAACTTCCTTGTCAAGCCTCATTGCGTATTCGATTGTGTTCCATGTGCCGCCGGACTTTCCGTCATAGCAGGCGATAAGAACATTTGCCGAGTCAACCATGTATCTGTTGCGGCGCATCATGCAGCCGGGAGTGTAGCTATCCTGGATGAGAGTTGTCTTGTCGCAGTGCATAAGTATATTACGGTAGCGGACACGGCTTGCTTCAGCCCATTTGGATTCCTGCCCGTCATACGGCACCGCGGCCTCGAGAGTGATTTCGGGGTGTAGCTTTTTAAGCTTAATAACAGCCTCGGCGCAGTACATATCGCAGCCGAGTGCCATACCGCAGATAAAGTGCGTAATGCCCGATTCGTAAACAGCGCAAATTACCGCGTTAAGCTTGTCCTTGAATTCAAGGCAGCGTATATCGTTTTCGTCGTATTTCCACGGCAGCTTTTGCGGTCTGTGACCGGTAAAGCAGCAGCTTTTGCCGAAATCAGCCATGTTGCACCTTCTTTCTGCAAGTATTGTATGCCATAAACCTGCAAAAGTCAAAGGACTATTGACATTTACAGCTCAGGGATTATAATATAAGCACAACCGAATAAACGATATATCTTCAGGGCAGGGTGAGATACCCGACCGGCGGTAAAGTCCGCGAGCCGAAAGGCATGACCCGGTGTAATTCCGGGACCGACAGTTATAGTCTGGATGAAAGAAGATGTTCTATATATTGAGCACCTGAAAGATATGTTCTTTCGGGTGATTTTTTATATGGAGGCAAGACCCATGTCCCAGACTCTAAAGGAAAACCTTAGCTTTGTGCTTGTATGTATGGCAATTTTCGCAGGAATATTCGTGCTCGCGCTTATTCTTGAAAAGCTGCTCGTCAAGGACAGAAAAAAGCTCGGAAACACCCATTTCATCTCCTACACCGCAATATTCTCTGCAATGGCAGGCTTTTTGATGTTCCTCGAAATCCCGCTTTTCTTTGCACCGGGCTTTTATAAAATCGACCTGAGTGAAATTCCCATCCTCATCTGCACCTTCTATCTCGGACCCGTTGCAGGTGTTGTCAGCGAGCTTCTCAAAATCGTTGTAAAGCTCGTATTCAAGGGAACAACCACCGCATTTGTCGGTGACTTTGCAAACTTCGTTGTGGGTTGCTCATTTGTACTGCCTGCATCAATCATATACCACGCAAAGCGCGGAAAGAAGTCGGCACTTGTCGGTATGATAGTCGGCACACTTGTTATGACCGTATTCGGCAGCCTTTTCAACGCAGTTTATCTGCTTCCCACCTTTGCGGAGCTCTACGGTATGCCGCTTGATGCAATAATCGCAATGGGAACAACGGTCAACAGCGCGATAAACAGCGTTTCAACGCTCGTGCTCTTTGCCGTAGTACCGTTTAATCTGCTCAAGGGCGCAATTGTAACCGTACTCACAATGCTGCTTTATAAGCGCATATCCCCGCTGCTTCACAAGGGAGATGCAAAGCTGCATAATCGCCATTCTAAGAATGGTGAGGAAGACTCCAAAGCCTGATTTTAGTTACCTTGCTTAGCCGCAGTATGCTCAAGGTAAAGTTCAGACACTCGTTGAAGTAAATGATGCCGATGTACGCAGGCATTGCGTATGCGGGCAGAAGCCGCCACACAAGCAGCACACCGAGCAGCGCATCGAGTATGTTTATTCCCATACTCCAAAGCTGCTGACCGAGACCTTTAAGACAGCCGTCGGTAATCAGGTCTGTGTACATAATCGGGATAAGCGGCGCAAGTATGCGCAGAAAATCTCCCGCCTCGGGTGAGGAGTAGATAAGAATGCCGAGTCTGTCGGCAAAAATGAATATGAAAAGGGCAACGGTTACTGAATAGCCGATGCCCTTTTTTAACAGCGAGCTTACTGTGCGGGAGATTTCGCTTTTATCACCGCGCATCTGCGCCTCGGTAAGCTCGGGTATTATAAGCTCGGCAAGAGCGATGAGAATGCAGGCAGGGAAGGATAGAATGGGCATAACCATGCCCTGAATTGTGCCGTAGCCGGATAAGGCGCGGTCGGGCGTGTAGCCTGCCGCCTTTAGTCCGCGCGGTACAAGAAGATGCTCAAGCGTTGATAAAGCGGAGCGGGCATAGGTAGAAAACGCAAGCGGCAGTGCAACCCGCAGCATCCTCGAGGTCAGCTTCAGCCTGCGTTGACTTCCGCTGCAGCAGCCTTGACGGTCGGTCAGATAAAATGTGAGCATAAAGACAAACGAAATTATATCTCCGACAACAGAGCCGAGCATTACTGCGGCGCAGTTTTTTTCTATATCGTCGGCAGGGGAGTGCATCAGAAAAAATGCAACGAGTCCGATTGTTATAATCTGCTCTGACAAATGCACAAGCGTAGGCTTCCACACTCTGCCGCAGGCGGTGAAGTAACCGCTCATAACCGAGGATAAGGACAGAAACGGCATTGAAAATGCCATGATGCGCAGGGATTTGACCGTCCGTGCGTCCCCAATCCACAAAAAGCCTATCGGCTCAGCGCAAAGCCAAAGGACAAGCATTGCGGCAAAGCCGAAGAAAATACTGTACACAAAGCATCTTCGCATTGCTGCATTAATCCCGCTGCTTCGCTCAAGGCCGATTTCCTCGGAAACAAGCCGCGTTGCCGCAAAGCGAATGCCAGAAATCGCAAAGGTGGTGCATAAAAATGAAACGGATACCACAAGCTGATAAAGTCCGATGCCCGCAGAGCCTATGCGTCCCGCAAGCCACACCTGAAAGGCCATGGAAATGAGGCTCATAGCCAAGGATGAGCCTGTCAGCAGTGCGGTATTCATTATAAGACGCTTCCGTTTAACCATACGAAATTGTATGACGGAAGATTGTTGTACATGCGCTAAAAAACCGGTAATACCTTCGTATTACCGGTTTTGATTATTTGTCGGGCCAGGGAACAGGAGTCTGTCCCTTGTCGATTATGAGATAGGCATTATCCGCAAGCTCAGCCATAGGAGCATCTGTAAGCGAGTCGGAGTAAAAGCTGTTTACCGTGCAATCGGGATACTCCTCACGGAATCTGCGCACCTTTTCCTCGCCGAAGCAGTTTTCACCGAGAATCTTGCCCGTTTTCATATCCATCCTTGTCGCAATGAGCTTGATGCCGAGTCTGTCGGTCATAGGCTTTACGAGAAATTCGGGTGAAGCGGAAATAACGAGGTCATCATCCTTGCGCTGCTTGAGATACCACGGGCAAATCCACGATTCGTGCTTTGCCCAGAATCTTTCAACCTCACCGTCGAGATTCGGGATAAAGCGGATAAAGAAGAAAGCGCTTTCCTTAAGTCTGTCCTTAGAGATGATTCTTAGCTTATAAAGCAGCCAGCGTACAAAGGCTATCGGCATACATAGCAGAAATACCCACGGATGCCGCCTTGATTCCCAAATAACAAAGGTTACCGAGGAATCAGGGTAGAATATTGTTTTATCGAAGTCGTAAATATTCATTCTATACCAATCCTGAGCGTTCTTGTAGCGTTGAGTATTGCGAGGATAAGAACGCCTACATCAGCGAATACGGCAAGCCACATATTTGCAATGCCGATTGCGCCGAGAATCATTATAGCAAACTTTACGAGCAAAGAAAACCATATATTTTGCTTTGCTATGCTTACTGTGCGCTTTGATATGCTTATTGCCAGCGGAAGCTTTGCAATATCGTCGTCCATAAGCACGATATCGGCAGCCTCGATTGCAGCATCGGAGCCCATAACGCCCATTGCAACGCCAACATCGGAGCGGGCAAGCACGGGGGCGTCGTTGATTCCGTCGCCTACGAAAATGAGCGAGCCGGTGTGCTTGCTGCGCAAAAGCTCCTGAACGGCAACAACCTTATCTGCGGGCAGAAGCTCGGTGTAGACATTGTTTACGCCAAGAGCCATACCGACGGTCTGACCGGTTGCATCGGCATCACCGGTGAGCATAACGGTCTTTTCAACACCTAGGGAATACAGGTCGCTGACGGCCTGCTTTGCGCCGTCTTTAATGCGGTCATCAATGATTATATAGCCGCCGTATATGCCGTCTGCCGCAACATGAACAACGGTGGAATGTCCCTGCGGAGTCTTTGCGGTAATTCCGTTTGCGGTCATAAGGGCTGCATTACCGACAAGCACCTTTCTTCCGCAAACCATAGCCTCAACGCCGCGACCTGCAAGCTCACGCACATTTGTGACAAGTGAGCGGTCGGGAAGCTTTTTGCAGGCTTTTTTAAGTGACTGAGCAATGGGATGATTTGAATAGCTCTCTGCAGCGGCAGCAAGTGTGACGAGGTCATCACTGCTTATGCCGATAGGCTCAACGCCGATGACGGAGAAGCTGCCCTCGGTAACAGTGCCGGTTTTGTCCATAACAACGGTGCTTACATCTGCAAGCGCCTCAAGGTAGTTCGAGCCCTTTATGAGAATGCCGTGCTTAGATGCGCAGCCGATACCGCCGAAAAAGCTGAGCGGTACGGATATTACAAGTGCGCAGGGGCAGGAGATAACGAGGAAGATAAGCGCTCTTCTTATCCATTCAGCCCAGTTACCGTCAATAAGCGAGGGGACAACGGCGAGAATAACGGCGAGGGATACCACAACGGGAGTGTATATTCTTGCAAAGCGTGTGACGAGCGTTTCGCGTCGGGATTTGCTTGCGGCAGAGTTTTCAACAAGCTCAAGAATCTTTGAAACGGTAGATTCCTTGAAGCTGCTTGTAACTTTGATGTGCAGCACACCGCTGAGGTTAACGCAGCCGGATACAACCTCCTGACCTGCGCGCACGCTTCTCGGCATTGACTCACCCGTGAGTGCAGAGGTGTCAACGGTGCTTTCACCGTCAATAACAACGCCGTCAAGGGGGATGCGCTCGCCCGGGCTTACTACGATTTCAGTGCCGATTCTTATTCTGTTAGGGTCAACCCTTCTCAGCTCACCCTTATACTCAACACAGGCGTAGTCGGGACGGATGTCCATAAGCTCGGTGATTGAGCGGCGGCTTTTGTCAACTGCATAGTCCTCAAAGCATTCACCTATGCGGTACAGGAGCATAACCGCAACCGCCTCGGGATACTCTCCGATGCAAAATGCGCCGATTGTGGCAGCTGTCATAAGAAAGTCCTCGTCGAGTAATTCACCGTGCAGAAGCTTTTCGATAGCTTCCTTCAGTACCTCAAAGCCCGAAATCAGATAGGGAACAAGGAAAAGCGCAATAACAAGCCACTTGTTCATGCGACTGTTAGCACCGGTAATTATCCAAACTGCGGCAAGCAGAATGGCACTTATGCCTATAAGAATCAGCTCAGCCAGCAGGCTGTGCTCGTGCTCATGATGATGTTCGTGTTCGTGCATGATATCACTCCTCAATATGCTCGATACCCATATTGATAATCGAGAAAATGTGCTCGTCGTCAAGGGAGTAGAAAACGGTCTTGCCCTCGCGGCGATATTTTACGAGTCTGCTTGAACGCAGAATCTGAAGCTGATGTGAGATTGCCGACTGCGATGCGCCCAAAAGCTTTGACAGGTCGCATACGCACATTTCGGATTTTGACAGCGCGTACAGAATACGGATTCTCGTTGAGTCACCGAATACGCGGAAAAACTCCGAAAGCTCACAGAGCAGAGCCTCATCGGGCATCTCGTGTCCGACATCGCTGACGATATGCTCGTGAACCGTTTTTTCGGCGCAGGTATATTCGTTCATTTGAAACCTCCAATATATGAATGAATGTTCATATGTGAATATTACACCCTGCAAGCACAAATGTCAAATCTGCATTGACATAATTTATGCATCAATTATTATTCCTTGACATAATAGCGCGTCAATGATATATATAAACAGAGGTGTTTGATATGAGAGGTTCAGTACTAAAGGAAATACTTGAAGAGCAGGGAATAAGCGTCAGTGAGCTTGCACGCAGAATAGATATACCCAAGCAGACGCTTTACAGCATGGTCAACAGAAACAATCAGAAGGTTGATTTTGACCTGATGATGCGTATCTGCTCTGAGCTGAATGTTCCCGTCGAGCGTATGTGCGAGGATGTTGAGCTGCCGAGTCTGCCCGATAATGATGAATGGCAGCTTGTCAGCCGCTACAGAAGACTTGATGAGCAGGGAAGAGGTCTTGTTGACCTTGTTATCGACCACGAGCTTGAAAGAGTTGAGGGCGCAGACGAGTTAGTTGACGAAACCAAGATTATACCGCTTTATTCAACACCAGCCGCCGCAGGCTATGCATCTCCTGCATTCGGAGATGACTATAACGACTATGAGGTGCCGAAAAGCAGCGGCGCTGATTTCGCGGTGCGCATTGACGGCGACAGTATGGAGCCTTACATTGCAGACGGCTCTGTAGTGCTCTGTAAGCGCGGCGCAATTATCCGTGACGGTGATGTCGGTCTGTTCTTTGTTGATGGCGATATGAAGTGCAAGCAGTACTGCCAGGACTATGCAGGCAATGTGTATCTGTTTTCTGCAAACCGCAGCAGAGCAGATGCGGATGTCGAGATAAAGGCAAGCTCGGGAATTACGCTGCTGTGCTTTGGTAAGGTGCTCACGGATAAACCAATACCGCTGCCTGAGCAATAATTCAGTAAAATAAAAAAGCTCTACAGTCTTGGACTGTAGAGCTTTTTGATTACTCATTATGCATCGTATGCGTAGGTGAAGCTTACACCGGGATAACGGCTTTGTGGATTAATTCTTGCACCGTTGACATACATCTCAAAGTGGAGATGTGCGCCGGTGGACATACCGGTTGAGCCTACATAACCGATGACCTGACCTCTGGAAACGGTCTGGCCGACGGAAACTGCACGGGAGCTCATGTGAGCATAGAGTGTCTGCATACCGTTGCCGTGGTCAATCATAACATAGTTGCCGTAGCCGCCGTTCCAGCCGTCACTGGACTCGATGACCTTGCCGTTGTCAGCAGAATAAATTGCACTGCCGTAGCTGGCACCGATATCGGTGCCGCCGTGGTTCTTGTATTCACCGGTGACGGGGTGAGTACGGGGACCCTGACGGCTTGTTATGTAGGTGCAGTAGGAGGGCCATACGAGATTGCCTGTGCCTACGGAGCTACCGCCGCTGCTGCTATTATTGCTGCCGCTATTGCTGCTTTGCTGCTGCTGTTCCTTAGCCTTACGCTCGGCTTCTGCTGCTGCCTTCTGTTCGTTGAGCTGCTTTACCTTTGCGCTAATCTGCTTCTGCAGCTCGCTTTCCTGGCTCTGAAGACCGCTGAGTACGGATGCGTTTGCGTTAATATCGCTCTGTAGGGAACGGATAACATTTGCAGCCTCGTTGATATCACTCTGCAGGCTATCCTTGAGAACTGCGAGCTCAGCCTTGTTTTCCTTCATCTCAGCCTGGGCCTTCTCGTACTCGGACTTAACAGCCTTGAGATTTGCTACGGATTCCTTGTAGTTTTCCTCAAGCTCCTTGTCGCTCTTCATAATATCACCGATATCATCGATGAGGCTGAGGAACTCGGAAATGCTGTTTGCACCGAAAAGAACCTCGAGATAATTGTATCTGCCGCTCTCTTCCATTGCGCGAATACGGGTCTTGTACTTTTCGAGCTGCTCGTCAGCAACCTGCTGAGCCTCGTCAACTTCTTTGGTCTTCTGTTCAATGAGGTCGTCATGGAGCTTAATCTGCTCTTCCAGGTTCATAATCTGCTGATTGGTAAGAGCCAGCTTGCTGTCAAGAGCGGTCTTGAGCTCAACCTGATTTGACTGCTTGCCTCTGAGAGAATTGATTGTGGACTGATACTCGGAAGCTTGCTCAGACAAAGCACTCTTCTGGTTCTTGAGAGCATCAATTTCAGCCTGCGTTGTTGCAGCGGAAGCATTGGAGGGCATAAAGCCGAACACAAGACCCGCTACCATTGCAAACGCAAGAACTAATGTGCATATTGATTTGGTAATTTTGCTTTTCATAAGAATCTCCATTCGTCTTTGGTTGGAAAACGCAATTTCCAATCATACTCGGTTGGATACTATCAACTTGTTTATTATACACCATTTGTCAAGTTAATTGTTAACAGAATGAAAAAAGCGCCCGGATAAATATCCGAGCGCTTTGGTTTAGTTGATTAGAACAGACCGGTTGCAGTGAAGATAGCTGCGAAAACGGTGGAAACAACAGTCATCAGCTTGATGAGGATGTTGATGGAAGGACCGGAGGTATCCTTGAAGGGGTCGCCGACGGTGTCGCCGACAACAGCTGCCTTGTGAGCCTCGGAGCCCTTGCCGCCGTGGTTGCCTTCCTCGATGTACTTCTTTGCGTTGTCCCATGCGCCGCCTGCGTTAGACATGAACATTGCCATCATAACGCCTGCAACGAGAGAGCCTGCGAGAAGACCTGCAAGAGCAGTGGAGCCGAGAATCAGACCGACTGCCAGAGGAGCAACAACTGCCATGATGCCGGGAACCAGCATTTCCTTAAGAGCGGAGGTGGTGGAGATAGCAACGCAAGTCTTGTAGTCGGGCTTTGCAGTGCCTTCCATGACACCGGGAATCTCACGGAACTGACGGCGAACTTCTTCAATCATGCTGTATGCAGCCTTGGAAACGGAGTCCATGGTCATTGCGGAGAATACGAAGGGAAGCATGCCGCCGATGAGCAGACCGATAACTACGGTGGGGCTGGTGAGTGCAACCTCAGCAGCGTTCAGGCCGGTAGCCTCGGTGAAGGATACGAACAGTGCGAGTGCGGTCAGAGCAGCGGAGCCGATTGCGAAGCCCTTGCCCATTGCAGCGGTGGTGTTGCCGACAGCGTCGAGCTTATCGGTAATCTCGCGGACGGAGTGGTCAAGACCGCTCATCTCTGCGATGCCGCCTGCGTTGTCAGCGATGGGGCCGTATGCGTCAACAGCAACGGTGATACCGGTGGTGGAGAGCATGCCGACTGCTGCGAGTGCGATACCGTACAGGCCGGAGAACTTGTATGCGAGGAAGATGCCAACGCAGATGAGGATTACGGGAATCCAGGTGGACATCATGCCGACAGCGGTACCGGAAATGATGGTGGTAGCGGAGCCGGTCTCAGACTGCTGAGCAATCTTCTTAACGAACTTGTAGTCGCCGGAGGTGTAAATCTCGGTGATGATGCCGATTACGAGACCGACAACCAGACCGGAGATGATTGCGATGGATGCGCCGAAGCCGCCGAGCATAACCTTGCTGAATACGAGAGATGCGATAACGACGAGCAGAGCGGAAACATAAGAGCCCATCTTAAGAGCCTTGTGGGGGTTTGCGCCTTCCTTACCGCGAACGAAGAAGGTTGCGATAACAGAAGCGAGAATGCCGCAAGCAGCGATTACGAGGGGGAAGATAACGCCGTTGGAACCGGAGATAGCAACTGCGCCGAGGGTCATTGCGGAGATGATTGCACCGACATAGCTCTCGAAGAGGTCAGCGCCCATACCAGCAACGTCGCCTACATTGTCGCCAACATTGTCAGCGATAACAGCGGGGTTACGGGGGTCGTCCTCAGGGATACCTGCCTCGACCTTACCAACGAGGTCAGCGCCAACGTCAGCAGCCTTGGTGTAGATACCGCCGCCAACACGAGCGAACAGTGCGATGGAGGAAGCACCGAGGGAGAAGCCGAAGAGAACGCGGAGGTCGCCGAGGATTATGTAGAGAACGCTTGCGCCGAGGAGACCGAGGCCGACAACGCACATACCCATAACAGAGCCGCCGGAGAAGGCGATGGACAGAGCCTTGTTCATGCCGCCGGTGCGGGCAGCGTTAGCAGTGCGGACATTTGCCTTGGTAGCAACATTCATGCCGATGTAACCGGCGAGAATGGAGAAGATTGCGCCGCACAGGAAGCAAAGGGAGGTGACCCAGCTATTCAGGCCAAAACCGATTGCTACGAACAGAATAACAATGAAAATTGCAAGGATTTTATACTCTGCAAACAGGAAAGCGCGTGCGCCTTCGCTGATAGCGGAGGATATTTCCTTCATGCGATCGGTGCCTGCATCCTGCTTGGAAACATATGCTATCTTGTAGAAAGCAAAGAGCAGAGCAACGACTGCCAGCGCGGGGGCCAGCCAGATAAGAGAATCCATATTCAATTCACTCCTAATAAAATATTGACATAAAATGATATAAAAATAGGACCGATAATGTATTTTATACTAAAGAGGGCTAAAAATCAATTCAATTTTAGGCGGCTTTCGTATATAATCAACAAATTTATCAATATTTACGAAAGTGCAATGTTTTGCAAGGCTCAGGTGTGCAAAACACACAAAAATTATCAATATGATGTTTTGACATTGATATTTCTGTATCAAATATTGCCAATTATCAGACAATCATGACGAAATGTGATGCATTATGTGCTAAATCCATCGTCATCCTGCCAAAAAGGCAATACACAGTTTTTTTACAAAAATATTAAAATGTATGTTGGGAAAATCCGAGATTCGTGTTACAATAGATAAATCTATAATATTAATGTATGGGGGCATATTAAGTGCTGCTTAAAATCTTTGCTGCAATTAGCGCAGCAGCAACCACTCTTAATATCATTCTGGTGGAGAGGAGTGTTTCTGCCATATGTGTGGCAGGAATTGCGCTTGGACTGTTTGTCTTATACTTCCTCGGTATTACGCTCGTGTATGTTGTGCTGGCGTTTTTGGTTACCGAGCTTACGGTAAAGCTTGATGAGCCGCAGGACAAGCCGTCAAAATTCTGGCAGTGGAATTTCCGGCAGATGGCTGAGATTGTCTGCTTCTATATGCGTGTCAATATCGAAGTAAGCGGCAGGGAGAAGCTGCCGACCGACAGACGATATCTGCTCGTGTGCAATCACCGCTCGCTGTTTGACCCTGTTTCCAAGGCTAAAGTATTCGGTAAGGAAAACTATATCTACATATCTAAGCCCAGCAACTTCAAAATTCCCGTCGGCGGTAAGGTTATGCACAAATGCGGCTGCCTTGCGTTGAACCGCGATAACAACAGAGAAGCGCTGGTTACCATCAAGCGCGCAAGCGAGCTTATAAAGAATGACGAGGCATCAATAGTAATCTACCCCGAGGGAACGAGAAACAAGACCGACAGGCTTCTGCCGTTCCACGCAGGCTCGTTCAAGATTGCACAGCGTGCAGGTGCGCCTATAGTTGTGGTAGCTGCAATCGGAACGGACAAGGTTATTCATAACTTCCCGTTCAAGGCATCAAAGGTGAAATTCGATATTATTGAAGTGCTGGATGAAGAATATGTCAAGACTCACAGCACAAAGGAAACCGCGGAGAAGGTACAGAGCATAATTCAGGCAAGACTCGACCGCGAAATCGATAAGGAGAACTGCAGTAATAATGCTTAAGCTGTTAAGATATATGAAAAGCAGGGAATGGGTGTTTTTCCTCATTAGCCTTGTTTTTATACTGTCTCAGGTCTGGCTTGACCTAAAGCTGCCCGACTATATGTCGCAGATTACAAAGCTCGTTGAAACACCGGGCAGCGCAATGGGCGATATATGGCATGCAGGCGGAATGATGCTTCTTTGCTCATTGGGCAGCCTTGCATCATCAATTACGGTGTGCTTCCTCGCATCACGCATTGCGGCAAGCTTTTCAAAGCGCGTTCGCACCGCAATGTTCGATAAGGTTGAATCCTTCTCCATGGAGGAGATAAACGCATTTTCAACCGCAAGCCTCATTACCCGCTCAACAAACGATGTAACTCAGGTTCAGATGCTTGTTGTAATGTCGATGCAGGTTGTCATCAAGGCACCCGCAATGGCTGTATGGGCAATAACTAAGATTGCAGGTAAGGCATGGCAGTGGTCGGTTGCAACGGGCGTTGCCGTTGCGGTCATTTCCGTTGTTATGGCAATTGCTATGGTGCTGACATTCCCGAGATTCCGCCGCGTTCAGTGGCTGCAGGATGCACTTAACCACGCAGCAAGAGAAAACCTCACGGGTATCCGCGTAGTGCGTGCCTACAATGCCGAGGAGTATCAGGAAAAGAAGTTTGAGAAGGCAAATACCGATTTGCTTGAAAATCAGTTGTTTGCAAACCGCACAATGACTCTCATAGCGCCTGTTATGAGCCTTGTCATGAACTGCCTGAGCATGTCAATCTACTGGATTGGCGCAATCCTCATCAGCCAGGTGGCTGTCGATAGCGCAACAGCAATTGCAACAAGGGTTGACATTTTTGCCGATATGATAGTGTTCATGTCATACGCTATGCAGGTAATAATGTCGTTCATTATGATAGTGATGGTGTTTATCATCACACCGAGAGCGCTCGTTGCCGCAAACCGCATTAACGAGGTGCTTATGACCGAGCCTAAGATTGTTGACGGCAGCTACGACGGTAGCGCTGCCGACAACGGAATGCGCGGCGAGGTTGAGTTCAAGAATGTCAGCTTTACATATCCAGGCGGCAGCGGAAGCGTGCTTACGGATATAAGCTTCACCGCACACCGCGGCGAAACCGTTGCGTTTATAGGCTCAACCGGCTCGGGCAAGACAACGCTTGTAAATCTCATTCCGAGATTTTATGATGCAACCGAGGGCGTTGTGCTTGTTGACGGCGTCGATGTAAAAGAATATGAGCTTGAAAAGCTCTGTGAAAAGCTCAGCTATGTATCGCAGCGCGCGGTAATGTTCTCCGGAAGCGTTGCAGATAATATTGCCTTCGGCGAGAAAGCGGAAGCAAGCAGAATCGGAAAGGCACTCAACATTGCTCAGTCAGACGAGTTCATTGCCGGACTTGAGGAGGGCACCGATTCCCATGTTGCGCAGGGCGGCACAAACTTCTCCGGCGGTCAGAAGCAGCGCCTTTCAATTGCAAGAGCGCTCTGCCGCGATGCGGAGATACTCATCTTCGACGATACCTTCTCGGCGCTCGACTTCAAGACAGACCGCGAGCTTCGCGATGCGCTTAAGCTCGAAACCGAGGGGGTAACAAAGCTCATAGTTGCGCAGAGAATAGGTACAATTATGAATGCGGATAAAATAATAGTGCTTGACGAGGGCAGACAGGTAGGTATGGGAACCCATAAGCAGCTGCTTAAAGACTGCGAGGTTTACAGACAGATTGCCCTTTCACAGCTTTCAGAGGAGGAGCTTGCCTTATGAGTGGACCAAGACGCGGCAGATTCCCCGACGAAAAGCCCAAGAATATGAAATCCGCAATGCTATCACTTCTGCGGTACCTCAAGCCGTGGTACACGGCAATAATCATTTCGCTTTCGCTGTCACTGACGAGCACTGTGCTAGTTCTGATTGCACCCAATATGATGGCAGACCTCACAAACCTTATAAGTGAGGGACTGTTTACAAAGATTGATATGCCTGCGGTTAAAAAATCAATCGTAACCATTATATCGGTTTATCTCGCAGGCGGTCTGCTGTCCTGCGTTGCGAGCTTCACAATGATAACCGTAATGCAGAAGCTTGCATGGAATATGCGCAGCAGCATTTCCTCAAAGATTAACCGCTTGCCGCTCAAGTACTTTGACAAGGTAAGCATCGGCGATGTAATGAGCCGAGTAACAAACGATGTTGACACCGTAAGCTCAGCTCTCAATTCCAGCATTACAACGCTTGTCCAGGCGGTTGTTCAGTTTATCAGCGTAACAATCATAATGTTTGCTACAAGCGGAATGATGGCGCTTGCCGCAATAGGCTCGTCATTAATCGGCTTTGCATTTATGCTGTTTATCATTTCCCGTTCCAAAAAGTACTTCAAGCAGCAGCAGAAAAACCTCGGCGATATGAACGGTCATGTCGAGGAAATGTATTCAGGTCATGACATTGTCCGTGTTTACGGTGCAATCGGTCAGGCAAAGAAGGAGTTCAGCCGCATCAACGATAATCTGTACAACAGCGCATGGAAATCGCAGTTCTTCGGCGGACTTATGCCTCCGTTTATGGGCTTCATAGGCAATTTCGGCTATGTTGCGGTTTGCGTTGTGGGTGCGGTACTCACAATGAACGGCAAAATCCAGTTCGGCACAATCGTGTCCTTCATTGCATATGTCCGCCTGTTCACAAGCCCGCTTTCCCAGATTTCCTCTGCGGCAACCCAGCTTATGTCCGCAGGTGCGGCAGGCGAGCGCGTATTCGGCTTCCTCGATGAAGAGGAGATGCCCGATGACAGTATGAACACGGCAATGCCCGAAAAGATTTCGGGTGCGGTTGAATTTGACCATGTTCGCTTCGGCTATGTTGAGGACAAGCCTGTTATCCATGACTTCTCGGCAAATATCAAGCCCGGTCAGAAGATAGCAATTGTCGGTCATACCGGCGCAGGTAAAACAACAATGGTAAACCTCCTCATGCGCTTTTACGAGCTTTGGGGTGGTCAGATACGCATCGACGGTGTGTCCATATCCGATATGAAGCGCAGTGATGTGCATGCTCTGTTCGGTATGGTGCTTCAGGACACATGGCTGTTTGAGGGCACTTACCGCGAGAATATAGTCTACGGCAAGAAAAATGTTTCCGACGAAGAGGTACGCGCAGCCTGCAAGGCTGTCGGCATGGACCACTTTATTATGACACTCCCCGAGGGATACGATACTCAGCTTAGCGACAGAAGCAGCCTTTCCGCAGGTCAGCGTCAGCTGCTGACTATTGCACGAGCAATGGTCGAGAATGCCCCGATGATTATTCTTGACGAGGCAACAAGCTCCGTCGATACACGAACGGAGGCACTCGTTCAGCAGGCAATGTATAAGCTGACCGAGGGAAGAACCTCGTTTGTCATAGCACACAGACTTTCAACCATCCGCGATGCAGACCTCATTCTCGTTATGGATAAGGGCGATGTAGTTGAAAGCGGCACTCACGAGGAGCTGCTGAAAATGGGCGGCCTCTACGGAGAGCTATATTACAGTCAGTTTGAAGCAAGGTGAAATTATGAAAAAAGTAGCACTCATAACGGGCTCATCTCGCGGCATAGGCAGAGCAGTTGCCGAAAAGCTCGCGCATAACGGATATGCCGTATGCATTAACTGCGTTGAGCGCGAGGATAAGGCGCAGGAGCTTGTCGCTAAGCTTACCGCTGAAGGCTGCGAGGCAATGTACTGCAGGGCAGATGTTGCAGACGGTAAGGCAGTTAGAGAAATGGTCAAGGCAGTTGAGGAAAAGCTCGGTCATGTAACGCTCCTCGTCAACAACGCAGGCATTGCAAAGCAGTGCCTTTTCCAGGATATGACCGAGGAATACTGGCGTCATATGTTTGATGTCAACCTCAACGGTATGTTCAA
>JAZULF010000002.1:0-3485 GCA_045643645.1 Oscillospiraceae bacterium | reverse complement strand
TACATCGTCCATCCCGGGATAAACTCCCGAAGGGTCGGACATGAGAAGTCTTTCGGAGATATCCACACTCTCGAGAAGCCTGTGCATATCAAGACCGCCCACAAGGCGAAGCGAGGTAAAAACGGCGGCAATGCCGTCGGTCAAAGCCTCGGGCTCGTTTGTAGTGAGAAGCTCGCTGCAAAGCCCGGCAAGCCTTAAAATCAGCGCAGCGCGCAAGGCGGCAGGGAAGAGGTAAAGCTCCCTTCTCGGCAGAACGGATACAACCTGATAGCCGTCGAGAAAAATCCTGCAGCGTTCCTCAGTAATGCTGCCGCTGCCCGAATTTACCAGCACCCTGCACAGCTCAAGCAGAATAATCCCATTGTCAGCGGCGCGCAGAAGCTTTTCGCTTTCAAACGCAGCTTGCGCACTTTTTGCCTCGCGCACGGCAATGTAGCGGTTGTCAAGAAGCCACTCGCAGGCGGTGGGAATGCTTGCTGCCGTACCGAAACGCGCTTCGATTTTTTCGTAGGCGCGGTTTATATCCCGCACTGCGCCGCTAAGCTGCGAGCTGAGCCTTTTTGCCGGCACGGACTGCGTGTATTTGTTGAGCCGTGCGGTCTGCTGCGCAAGCCGTGTGAGTCTGTCGTTTTCAATGTATTTGCCCTGCGTGTTCATTAAAATGACCTCCGAAAATCATTTTGTAGTCATAAATGACAGTTTTGCCGCAAATACTCAAATATATTCTGCACATCTGACAAGATAAATCACTTGACAGCGGTTAACGGGTGTTGTATACTCTGTAAAGTGAAAATCATTTACAAGGAGGCTGAGCACCGTGGATAGCAGCAGAGTGATGCGAACAATGCTGTTTGACTTTTACGGCGAGCTGCTTACGGACAAGCAGCGTGAGTACTTTGACCTCCATTACAATGAGGACCTTTCCCTCGCGGAGATTGCCGAGCAAAGCGGCATTTCCCGTCAGGGCGTGTGGGACATAATCCGTCGCGCTGAAGCTGCGATGACGGAGATTGAAGAGAAAACGGGACTTATCAAGCGCTTTAACGAGCAGAGCGAGGCAATCGCCGAGCACAAGGCAAAGCTTTGCGAGCTCGAGGAGCTTACCGAGGGCAGAGCAAAGGAGCTTGCAAGGTCCGTTTCCGAAAAGCTTGACAGTCTTAAGTAGGAGGCAACGCTATGGCATTTGAATCATTATCCGATAAGCTTTCCGCTGCCTTTAAGAAGCTGCGCGGCAAGGGCAGACTGACTGCAGCCGATGTCAAGGAAGCTATGCGAGAGGTGCGAATGGCACTTCTTGAGGCTGATGTCAGCTACAAGGTCGTAAAGGAATTCACCAAGAATGTGACCGAGCGCGCCTCGGGCGCCGATGTACTGGAGGCACTTTCTCCGGCACAGATGGTCATCAAGATAGTAAACGAAGAGCTCGTAAAGCTGATGGGCAGCGAAAATCAGCGCCTGAACATCGGCTCAAAATCCCCGAGTGTTGTAATGCTCGTAGGTCTGCAGGGCGCAGGTAAAACCACCAACGGTGCAAAGCTTGCGGCATATATGAGAAAGCAGGGCAAGCGCCCTCTGCTCGCCGCCTGCGATATTTACCGTCCCGCAGCAATCAAGCAGCTCGAAACCGTAGGTAAGCAGCTTGATATCCCCGTGTTCCAGATGGGAACAACCAATCCCGTCGATATCGCAAAGGCTGCGATAGAGCACGCAAAGAAGCACGGCAACGACCTTGTGTTCCTCGATACCGCAGGTCGTCTGCATATAGATGAAGAGCTTATGGCTGAGCTTCAGAACATCCGTGATGCCGTTGAGCCTGCGGAAATCCTGCTCGTTGTCGATGCGATGACAGGTCAGGATGCGGTCAATGCGGCAAACGCATTTGACGAAGCTCTCGGCGTAACGGGCGTAATGCTCACAAAGCTCGACGGTGACGCACGAGGCGGTGCGGCGCTGTCAATCAAGGCAAGCACAGGCAAGCCCATTAAGTTCATCGGCGTAGGCGAAAAGCTCGACCAGATTGAGCCGTTCTACCCCGACCGTATGGCATCGAGAATTCTCGGCATGGGCGATATGCTCACCCTCATTGAGAAGGCAGAGCAGAGCTTTGACGAGAAGAAGGCACTTGAGATGGCCGAGCGCATGAAGGCAAACCGCTTCTCACTGTCCGATTATCTCGAACAGATGCGTTCACTCAAGGGTATGGGCGACCTCAACGACCTCGCGGGAATGATTCCCGGTCTTGATGCAAAGGCACTCAAGGGTGCAAAGGTCGACGAAAAGGGTATGAGCCATATGGAGGCAATAATTCTCTCCATGACTCAGGCAGAGCGCGATGACCCGTCAATCCTCAACGCAAGCCGCAAAAAACGCATCGCTGCAGGCAGCGGCACAAGCGTTGTCGAGATAAACCGACTGATAAAGCAGTTTGAGGCAATGCAGGTAATGATGAAGCAGCTTTCAGGCAAGAACATGAAGAAGCTTCAGAAGAAATTCGGCGGTATGGGCGGCGGAATGCCCGGCCTCGGCGGATTTAAGTTCTAATAGCTTACTTACGCGAATGCGTTTGTAATATAAAAATGAAAATTTGGAGGTGAAATATAAATGGTAAAGATCAGACTTCGTAGAATGGGCGCAAAGAAGGCACCTTACTACCGTATCATCGTAGCTGACTCCCGTAGCCCTCGTGACGGTCGTTTCATCGAAGAAATCGGCACTTATGATCCCATGGCAGAGGATGCACAGAAGATCAAGGTCGATATGGAGCGCGCACAGTACTGGATCGCAAACGGCGCACAGCCCACCGAAACCGTACGCGGCCTGCTTAAGAAGGTTGAGGCCTAATAAGGAGAATCTACCGGCATGAAAGAACTTTTGACCTATATCGTACAGAGCCTCGTCGACCATCCCGACGAAGTTTCTGTGACCGAGCGCGAAGCCGGCGGCGAGACCGTATTTGAAGTGCGAGTCGCTGACGGTGATATGAGCAAGGTCATTGGCCGGCAGGGCAGGATCGTCAAGGAGATCCGTATACTCATGCGGGCTGTTGCCCAGAGAAAGGGCAAGAAGGTATCAGTCGATATCATGGACTGATAATATTGAAAAGGGCTACCCCTCGGTAGCCCTTTTAGACTATTTTCAATCACTGCTCCAGTTTGAAAAACGGAGGAATAAAGATGGATAAAAAGCAGTTTATCGAGGCGGGAAAAATCGTAAACACCCACGGTGTGCGCGGTGAGGTCAAGATTCAGGTATGGCTTGACAGCCCCGAGTTTCTGAAGAAATTCAAGACAGTTTACATTGAAAACAAAGCAGTAAAGCTCATAAGCGGCAGAGTGCATAAGGGCTTTTTGATTGCGGTGCTTGACGGAGTTGAGGATGTCAATACCGCAATGTGCTATAAGAATAAAACCGTATATATCGACAGAAAGGATGCAAAACTGCCCAAGGGCGCATACTTCCTGCAGGATATAATAGGCGCCGAGGTT
>JAZULF010000001.1:0-3590 GCA_045643645.1 Oscillospiraceae bacterium | reverse complement strand
CCTTCTGCTTGGTGGAGCCTATACGCAGGCAGTGATGGCAGTCAACGGTGTGCTGGCGGAACATTTCCTGAACTGTCGCCTTGCGCATCGCAAAAAGCTCATCATCGTCGGTGGTGATGACCATGCCTTCTTTGACCTTGGTTGCGCAGGCAAGTCTGTCCTTGTCCTCGCCCTCAATCTGAACGATGCACAGCTTGCAGGAGGCCTTGGGATTCATACCCTCGTATGCGCAGAGAGTGGGGATATATACGCCGTTTGCCTTTGCCGCCTCAAGAACGGTAATGCCTTCATCTACGGCGATTTTGTTTCCGTTAAGAATAATGTTAATCATGTCTGCGCCTCCTTAAATCTTCTCAACACGGCAGGGAGTGTAGCGCCAGATGGGATTGCCGGTGAGCTCGTCGATATCCTTATGGCTGGTGAGTACATTTACATGCTCGCCAACCTTTTTGCCCTCGAAGGTGTAGCCGAAGTGGTGGGGGATAAGGACATAGCCGCGTGCGGTCTGCCATGTGTACTCAACGGGAATGGTCAGCTCGCCTGCCTTGGTGGAAACCTTGACCATCTGACCGTTTTCAAAGCCCATTTCCTCAGCGTCCTCGGGATTCATTGCGAGGGTGTAGGGCTGGCGGTACTTGTAGGTTGCGGGGTTACGCATGGTTGCGTTGTGTCCGTCCTCGGAGTGGCGGCCTGCAGATAGAATGAAGTTGCAGCCGTCCTTGAGCTTGAGCGCTTCCTCCTCCTGCTCGGGAGTGATGCGCTTTATGTATTCGTCAATCTCAACGCACCAGGTGTGGAACTTGCCGTCCTTGTGCGCTATGTGCTTTTTAATCTGTGTTTCGGGCTCGTTCATACCGATGACATAGCCCTCGGGATGAGCGTCAACCGCGGCAAATGCCTCGTCCATTGCGCACAGGTCCTTGAGCATGGGAAGTCTGCCGAGGATGGGGTGCTTTTTGAGGTCGGGCTTGAAGCCGCAATGCTCAATGTAGCCCTTGCCTACGATAGGACCGGTGAGCATGCCTGCCCAGCTGATTGCGCGGGCAGATGAGCCCATTGCCTTGCCGAGGGTAATTGCGATGACGCTTGCAAGCTGTCCGAAGTACTTGACATTGCCTGCCATTGTCCACAGAACGAGCTTCATAAAGTATGCAATGCGGTTGCCGGAGAGAACTGCGTTCTCAGCCGCTCTGTAAAGCCACTGCGGAAGCTGGGGCAGATAACCCATAGCCTGAGTAAGCTCTGCGAAAATCTGAACATCCTCGCGCGGGTCACCGACGGGGCGCAGAACGGGCTTTCTAGCCTGGAATACAATCTCAGGGAAGTTGAGAGTGAAGGCGTTGAAGTCACCGCCGCCCTCGTACAGACTCTTGCCGGGGAGAACATAGTCCGCAATGCGGGTAACCTCGGTTTCCTGGCAGTCGATTGCAACGAGCAGCTCGAGGGAGCTGAGTGCCTTCTTCATCATATTGGAATCGGGGTAGCTGCGCAGGGGATTGCCCATGGAGGTGAACATGATGCGGATGCGGTCCTCGTTGTCACCGAGAATTTCATCGGGAATGATACCGACGGGGAATACATCAAGAACGGGGAAGGTACCGGTTACGGGTGCTCTCCATGTCTTGGGGTTGTTCTCGTCGATGGTCTTGCCGCGCTCGATGACGCATTCGGGAACGATGCAGCCGCCGGGCATAAGGCAGACGCCGCATATGATGGTCAGCAGAATTGCGAGATAGCTGTTGAGTGTGTTGTGTCTGCCAAAGAACAGACCGAGGTCCTGATGCATACCCCACTTCTTGGTGGTGAGTATTTTTGCAAATTCCTCTGCCTGCTGTCTGGGAATTGCGCAGACGCGGAGGGATTCGTCGATGTCGATGTTTTCAAACCACTTCTTTGTCTTGTCCCAGTCTGCAACATGCTCTGCTATGTATGCCTTGTTCTCCCAGCCGTTTTCGAGAATAAGGGCAATCAGAGCGCGCATGAACAGCGAGTCGGTGCCCATTGCGGGCATGATGTGCATATCGGCCATGCGTGCGGTCTCGGAAAGTCTGGGGTCGACGGCAATGACCATCTTCTCGGGATTTTCGGAGAACTCGCGGCAGACCTCTCTTGCACCCTGAATCTGATGGGAAACATAGGAGTTGGAGCCCCAGTAGATAATAACCTCGGAGCCGTTGCCGTCATCGGGCTCGAGGAAGTGCATCTGGTCGCCGAGAATCTTGCCGTGGCTCCACCAGTTGCCCATGAACTCTATGCCGATGGGATTGAACATATACTGAGAGCCTACTGCCTGAAGCAGAGGCTTTGCGGTTGCATAGGGAGTCTGAGCGGAGCCCAGAGCGCAGCCGAGAATGGAGAAGGAGCGGGGACCGTGCTTGTCGATGATGGCTCTTGCCTTTTCACCGATTTCCTTGTATGCCTGCTCCCAACTAATCTGCTCGTAGTGGTCGCCGACCTTCTTCATCGGGTACTTGATACGGTCAGAGTGGTGCTGGAAATACTTTACGGCTCTGCCCTTGCGGCAGCAGTAGCCGTGGGTGCGGGGGCTGTCCTTATCGGGACGGACATTGATGATTTTGTTGTTTTCGACCTCAAGCTCAAGACCGCAGCTAAGACCGCAGTTGTTGCATTGAGTCTTTTTCCAAACGCCCATATATGTTTCCTCCAAATTGAAATTACACATTTAATATAACTGCCGGGGTTTAATACAATAATGTTATTAGAATAGCCGCTTTAATGCAATCAGCCGAGGCGACTTTCTAAAAATTCCACAAAAACGGTGTAGCGAATTTAATGACTAAAATCGCAAAACTGTTTGACAAAATGCGTATAAATTAATATAATGTCTATAAAAATCGTACAATCTGTCCGAGAGGGTGATTCTATGGCAGAAGCAATAAAAAAGAACACAAAGCAGATAACTGAGGCCGCGGTAAAGCTGTTCAGAGAGCGCGGCTACGAGAATGTGTCCGTCAATGATATTTGCAAGGCGGCAGGCATTGCCCGCTCGACATTTTATCTGACATTTGCGGGGAAAAAGGATATAATAGACAAGGTGCTGTCCGATGTTCGCCTTGACAGAGAGGACTTCTTCGGTGATTTCATCGCGGCGGAGAATGACTTTGAGCGTATGTGGATTCTGTGCTGCCGCTATCTTGCCGTTGCAATAAGCTTCGGACCGGAGCTGTCGGGCGCGCTGTTCCGTCTTGAGCTTATGGGCGAGCTGGATATTATGGATACGGTTCATAGCATTGATGAATGGTTTGTTCAGCTGACGAAAAACTGCCAGAAGGCAGGCGTTATTATGAGCAACGAATCTCCCGAAATGCTGGCGCCCTTGGGAGTGGATATTGCCTATTACACTACCTATGAGTGGTGCAAGCGCAAGGGCTCATTTAATCTGCGGCAGACGGTGCGCCGCCGTGCGGAAGCGCTGTACGGACTTGCATCCGAGTGGCGTATGAGCGAGGAAGAATGGAATAAGCTTTAACGGTGAGGAGAATGAATATGAGCAAAAAATTAGTGGCATATTTCAGCGCAACGGGCAGAACCGCAGCAGCGGCAAAAAAGCTTGCCGAGGCAGCGGATGC